>JBMOPR010000332.1:0-2482 GCA_049323075.1 Pseudomonadota bacterium | reverse complement strand
CGATGCGGGCCACCTGATCCGTGGCATCCCGCGCGCCCCAGCCCACGAAAATGCCGGGATTCTTCGCCTGCGCCAGCAATTCCGCCGCCTTGGTTACCAGCGCGGCTTCCACCAGCGCGGGTTGCGGCGGCGCAGGTTCAAACAGCGGCAGGCCCTCCACATCCCCGGTAAACAGCTGGATATTCACCGGCACTTCGACGAACACCGGCCCGGGCTCGCCTTCGTTGGCAATCCGGTAGGCTTCAAAAAGGGTGGGAATGATTTCGGAATGACGGCTGATCCTGAACGTTTTCTTGGTGATCTCGTTGAGAAAATTCTGCTGATCCATTTCATGCAGCTGATACGTGTAAGGCACATCGGTGCGCACGCCGCCGGAAATCACCAGCATGGGAATGCCATCCAGATACGCCTCGCCGATGCCCGCCGATGCATAGGCCGCCCCCGCCGCCGGCACGATCACCAGCGTGCCGATGCTGGACGACGTGCGGCTGATGGCATCCGCCATGAAGGCGCCACCGGCCTCGTGCGTCACCAGTACCGGCTGGATGGTTTCCGAATTGTTCAGCTCGTCATACAGCTCGGTGTTGTGCACGCCGGGAATGCCGAAGGTGTAGCGCACGCCGATCTGTTCCAGCGCATATCGAACCAGCCACGCACCTGTTTTTTTCATTGTGGTTTCCTGCCGAATCAGTTGAGAAAAATAGTCAAAAACAAAATGGTTTCAATCAGGGTTCGGAAACGCCACCCATGGCGCGCCCCGCAATCCGTCCGGTGAGAATACAGGAGGACAGAAACGTCCCTTCCAGTGAACGCTTGCCACTGATGCCGCCGCCGCCAAATCCTGCTGCTTCACCCGCCGCATACAGATTGGCGATGGGTGTTCCCGCGGCGCTTAAAACACGGCACTGGTCATCGGTCTGGATGCCACCCATGCTCTTGCGGCTGATGATGAATTCGCGAATCGCCACCAGCGGGCCGGCATCCTTGTCCAGGATTTTCTGGTATTTGAGCGTACGCACCTTGTCGCCCTTCCAGCGCCGCGCATGCTCGATGCGGCGCAGCTGGTCATCGTTGTGGAAAGTCTCGCCACGCTCGATGACCGCATCATACTGCTGAATATCCGCGAGCATGCCGGCGGCGTCAATGCGCGGACCCAGGCTGAGAGCGTCCATCTTCCGCACCAGTTCGTCAAACGTCCCGGCCTGCACCACGTCCTCGCATTCATTTACCAGATAGTCATACAGCCCGTCATTGCCCAGCAGGATTTCCTTCATGAAGGCCACCGGCTTACGATCGCGGAAGGCCGGATTGTGCTCGGAGCCGGAGATGGAGATTTCCTTGCGTGCGATCTTGCGGTTCAGCACCTGCCAGGTGTAACCGTGGGGAAGATGGCAAATGCGCTCACACAGGCCGTGGGTATCGAAGCCGGTCACCAGCGGGTGCGGTCCGATGCGGCGGCCCGTTGCGTCCATCCACAACGCGGATTTCGGCGGAATCAGGCTCAGGCCATGCTCGGGCATGCGCGGCTTGGGGTGGCGGATGCCGGCGGCGTAATTCCACTGCCAGTCCAGATGGGTGACAGTGCCGCCGATCTTTTCCACCGCGTCGTGCAGCTTGCCGTCGGCATAGGGATGCGACCCGTTCAGGATCACCGCCGGGGGCCGGTTCCAGGTGGGCGGCCAGTGCTGGCGCACCTTTTCCAGCGAACCGTTGATGCCACCGGTGGCCACCAGGGTGACATCGGCACGCACGCTGAAATCCTGGCCGTTATTTTCATCCACGCCGATGCAGCCAGTCACGGCACCCGCCGCCTGCACCAGTTCATCCACCCGGTGGCGGAAGCGGATCTGCAGCTGCGCGGCATTGCGATGCGACCGCAACTGCCCCGCCAGCACCCGCACCAGTTCCCACCCCGTGCCCCAGACGATGTGATAACGCGGCACGGAATTGCCCGGCTGGAATTCACCCCGCTCCACCCAGTTCACGGCGGGAAAGAAACGCACCTTGTGCGCCAGCAGCCAGCGGTAAACGTCCTCGTGATTGCGTTGCGCATACAGCTGCGCCCAGCGCAGGGGCCAGCGGTCCTCCGGCGCAAAGTCGGCGAACGACAGCCAGTCCCGCAGCAGCAGATCGGCATCGTCGCGAATACCGTTGAGTTTCTGCAGCGGCGTGCCGGACAGCGCCATCCCGCCAAACGCGTCCTTCGCCAGGCCACCGAAACGGCTTTCCTCGTCGCGGTCCAGGATCAGCACCCGCCGGCCCCGCTCCAGTAGTTCCAGCGCCGCTGCGATCCCCGCCAGGCCGCCGCCGATGATCAGTACATCCGTTTCCAGACGTTGTTGTGTCATTTGCACCTCGCAATCCCGCGTCTTGCTGCAGTGTAGCCATGGTGGCGAACCTTGCCGGGCCCCGCAATTACCGCAGCGGCCACCCCGACCGACGCTGGCGGCCATCGCGCCAGACCCTTGATTCAGATCATATT
>JBMOPR010000331.1:0-2487 GCA_049323075.1 Pseudomonadota bacterium | reverse complement strand
CCACCAAAATGACTGTTGAGGGAACCGTACTGCACGAACGCCGCCTGCGGCCAGTGCTGCTGCAGATACTGGGCAAGTGCGAAAGCATCCTGGATTTTGCTGTCGGTGACGGCGTGCCAGTGTTCAACGCTGAGGTCGGCGAGCGATTGCATGGCCAGATGGCCGGCCAGATGGAAGATGCCGTCGAGCCGGGTGGATTTCAGCGGCGCCAGCTGTGCGGAGATTTTTTCGTGCCACGCGGCCGGTTGCGTATCGCCCATGGGCAGGTAGCGAATTTTTTCCGCACCGAAACGGGCGGCGAGCTGGTTGAAACGGGACTGGGCGCGACGATTGCTTTCCAGCGTGGAACGGCCGGTGACAATCAGTTTCGCGTTCAGGCGGGTGACGAGCCACTCGCACAGCGGTTCTGCCAGCGCGCCGAGTCCGCCGGTGATGAGCCAGGTGCCGTTGCGCGGGAGGTTGTCTGTTTGCGCAAGATTGGCGTCTACGGCTTGCAGGACGGGTTGTAGTGGCGGCTGTTGTGACAACTGCGAATCGATCCAGCGGAGAAGCACGGCAGGCGCCGCCAATGCCTTTTGAATGCCGGCGTGCTGCAATGCATCACTGGTCAACTTTCCACTGGTCATCTTTCCACTGGAAAGTGCCAGCTCGCGCGCAATCACGCAGCCGGTCAGCAGGTTGAGTCCGGTTTCCTGTCGCAGCGTTTCCAGCAGGGGTTTGAAAAGGAGAATGTCTTCGCTGACGGACCCTGCAACAGCAATCGTGATGCGTTGCGCGGTGGCAGCATCGACCGTCTGCAATAGCGGCACCAGGGAACGGGCGGCCTGGGCGAGCTGCCATAGTTGGGCGTTGGGCTGATCGCCTGCCAGCGTAACTTGTCCGTCCACCGCCAGCGTACCCAGCAGAATCAGCAGATGCCGTTGCGTTTGCGTGGCAAGCGCTGCCAGCTGCTGCGGCAAATCTGCTGCGCCGGCCTCCACCAGATCAACGTTCGGCTGCGTCTGCTGCGGCAACAATTGAACCTCGCCAGCACGCCAGCCCAGTGCAAACAGGGTCTGCACGCTGTCCACCGGTTCGAGGTGGCGCTGATTCCAGGATTCCACTTCCTTCGCGTAGAAATCCTTCTCGAAATTTTTCTTGAACTGGCCGCGCTGGATCTTGCCACTGGTGGTTTTGTAGAAATTGTCCTTGTCCACCGCAATGACATATTCCGCCGTCACGCCGAAGGCTTCTGCCACGCGGGCGACGATCTGGCGTTCCAGCTGGGTGGCATCCACGCTGTCGTCGCTGACATAGAACAGCACCAGCGCATCGCTGTTGGAACCGTCCTGCAAGGCAACACCTGTGGCCGCAACGAAGGTGGGCACCACGCCGGCGATGTTCGCGACCACCTGCTCCACCTCGAAGCAGTAATAGTTGGCGCCACGTACCACAATCATTTCCTTTTCGCGGCCGGTCAGCACCAGGCGGCGATTCCACATGAAACCCAGATCGCCGGAATTGAACCAGCCGTCGCCGACAAAGGCTTCGGCATTGGCGTCGGGATTATTGAGGTAACCCGGCGTCACCACGGGACCGCGGATCTGCAGCCGGCCGATAACGCCTTCCTTCACCAGCTCATTGCGATCATTGGTGATGCGGATTTCAACTCCGGGCACCACGGAGCCCAGATCCACAAAACCATGGGTGGCCTGTTCCGCCGGCGCGATGTCGCACACGGTGGGATCGAGCGTGTTATTGAAATGCACCGACAGCAGATGATCGGATTCGTTGTTGTAGGTCATGCAGGTGCAGGCTTCCGCCATGCCGAAGGCCGGCTGCACCGCATTCTGTTTCAGGCCGAAGGCTGCACAGCCGGCATGAAAGGCTTTTACCACCGGCGCCAGCACCTGCTCGCCCGCGTTCATGATGATTTTGACGCAAGACAGATCCAGTTCCGGCAATTGCGTTGCCTGCTGCAACGCGTCCACCACGCGCTGGAAGGCGAAATTCGGCGCCCAGCTGTAAGTGACGCGGTAATCCGCCATTGTTTTCAGCCACAGCAGCGGATCGTTGAGCACGCTGCTGGTGGTGAGCTGAATCTGCTGAATACCCAGCACGCAATCCTTCACGTGCGTGGTGAGGATCGGCACCACATGATCGAACGGAAGCCAGTTCAGACTGATGTCGTCGCTACTGTAATCATTGTGGATGGCGGACGCGGCGATGTGATGCAGGATGCCGTGATGGGTGATCTGAATGGCCTTGGGTGTGCCGGTGCTGCCGGAGGTGAGCTGCAGGAACGCCACCGGATCGCGGCTGAGGGCATGCAGTTCATAGCGCTCACCGTGCTCCAGCAGCGCGTCGGCATCGATGACCTGCTTGGATTCACCCAGCCAGGACCGGGTGGCATCCACACGCTCGCGGTCTGCCGCCACCGTGAGTTCGGCAAAGTTGTGCGCGACGTTGTAGAGCTTTTGCGCTACGCCGTTGCGGTTGTTGTACTGC
>JBMOPR010000330.1:0-2487 GCA_049323075.1 Pseudomonadota bacterium | reverse complement strand
CTTGATATCGGTTCCGATGCCGGCTTTCCCCAGATTCTGGAACAACAGACGAGTGCCCGGGCGGAGCCCCGGGACGCTTCCGCCTACGATTCTTCCCGTACCAATGAACGCGAGGAGGCAGGCACCCGCCAGACCGGCGGCAAGCGTTTGCCTGCCGGCGCCGATCAGGCGAGTGAGCGTCGCGCCGAAACCCGCCGCACCGAACGTGCTGATGCCCGGGAGCGCGCGGATGCGGCCGCCAGCCAGGACGCAGCTGCCACTCGCGATGCGAAAAGTGCCCGGCAGTCGGAGGAAAACAGTGAGGCAAAGGCTGAAGCAAAGGCGGATGACCATGCGGAAAAGGTGTCTGCCGAGAACGCCAATGGCGCCGAGGTTGCGCCGTCTGTTGACCCGGCGGTAGCACCGCCTGTTGTTATCTTGCCGGAATCTCCAGTTATGCCGGCTGACGCGACCGCACCGGATGGAGAAACGGCTGCTGTATCTGATGTTTCTGCGCAGGCTCCGTTCGTGGCGGTGGAAGCAGCTGTTCTGCCGGCAACAGTGATTGTCGATGCGCAGGATCAGCCGTCTGTTTCGGAACCGGCAGCTGCGGCCGCGCAGGCGGGGGTTGATGCCGGGCTTCTGCAGGCAGCCGCAGCGACTCAGGAAGCTGAAGCGCTCGCAGCCATGGAAATGGTGGCTGCTGCGGTTGCCGACGCTGAATCCGCGCCGGCTGCCACCGCAACCCAGCAGTCGATACTGGCGGCCGCTGCGCCCCCGGCCGCCGTTGCGACCGCTCCGGCAGCAGAAACGCCGGCCCCGCAACCATCGACCCTGGCCGCGAATGCCGGGCAGTCCACCCCGGCCGTGCTATCCAGCGCTGGCTCCTCGCCGGAAACCGCGCAGCGCGCCGGCAATGAAACCCTGTCATCAACCCTGTCGGCGCAATCCGGCGCCTTGTCTACCGCAGAAAGCGACGCGCTTTCGTCCGAAAGCGGCATGGGTGATAAATCCGCAGGCAATGGCGCAGACAGTGACAAGGGTAATCGCGCCACGCCGGAACGGGTGGCCGCATTTCGCGAGCAGCTCGCGGTGCTGGCACAGCAGGTTGATGCGGGCAATCGCGCTGCCGCCACCAGCGCCAAAAAATCAGACACGTTGCAGGAAGTGAAAGGTTTCGCGCTCACCCGCAACATGGAGCAACTGAGCAGCGCCCGGGCCGACGCCGGCAAGGCCGCTTCCACTGGTATCCAGACGCCGCTGACCAGCAGGGAATGGGCAGGTGAAGTGGGGCAGCGTCTGCTGATGATGGTGAGCAGCAAGATCAAGTCAGCGGAAATCCACCTCAATCCCAAGGAACTGGGGCCGATGGAAGTTCGCATCCGCATGCACGAGGACAAGGCCCATGTGGTGTTCACCAGCCAGGTTGCACAAACCCGGGAAGCACTGGAACAGGCTGTGCCGCGGCTGCGGGACATGCTCGACCAGAATGGCGTGACGCTGGGTAACGTCAACGTGCAGGATCATGGCGCCCAGCATTCCCACCAGCGCCAGCAGCACGACCAGCACGCGGGTGGCAATGGTGGCGGTCAACAGGCTGCCGGGGAATCCGATGTTGCTCCGGTAATCCGGCGCGATCTTTCCCTGGTGGATTTCTACGCCTGATCGTTCCTGCCGGCGCGGGCTTCACGGCCTGCGCCGGTACCCTCTATTTTTTCCCGGTATTTCTGACACTTGGCGGAATTTTGACAGGCACCCCGCCGAATCTTGTCTACACTTCCATTCAGCTGGCCGGAAATTTGACGGTAACGGCCCGCTTGGCTTCTTGCAAATTCCAACACAATGAAATTTCAGGAAAAATTTTATTGGTACGGTGCTTGCTTTGAGGCAAACAGAGCGCACAGTCAGTCGTAACGGAAAAGGTGAAACATGGCCGCCGACAAAAAAGAGAAGGACGACGCCCCGGAAAAAACCGAAGGGGCCGAAAAGCCCAAATCCAAAATGTTGCTGATCATCATAATCGCGCTGGTGGTGTTGCTTGCGGGCGGTGGCGTGGCGGCATTTTTCATACTCAGCGGTGGCGACAAGGACGACAAAAAAGAAGGTGAAGGGGATGCGGAAGTGGAAGTGCAGCACACGGCTGCGATCTATTTCGACTTCAAGCCGCCCTTCATCGTGAATTACCAGTGGAATGGCCGTCAGCGCTACGTGCAGATCAGTCTGTCGGTCATGACGCGCAACCAGGCCGCGGTGGATGCCATCCAGAAACACATGCCGCTGATCCGCAACAATCTGGTGATGGTGTTCAGTTCGCAGGATTTCGACATGCTGCGCACTCCCGAAGGCAAGGAAGCGGTGCGCAAGGCGGCACTGGAAGAAATACAGAAGATTCTGACGGAAGAAACAGGTGAACCCGGCATCGAACAGGTTCTGTTTACCAACTTTGTGATGCAGTAAAACAGCCATGGCGGTTCAGGATTTACTTTCCCAAGACGAAATCGACGCGCT
>JBMOPR010000329.1:0-2494 GCA_049323075.1 Pseudomonadota bacterium | reverse complement strand
ATGTATGCAACGGCCGCTCCTGGGACACAGCCCGGGGGAATTTGCCGATGGCCTGGGCAACCTCAGCCAGTGTCAGACTGGGCCGGGCATGATGCTGGTCAACCAAATAGCACCGCGCCGTAAAAATTTCGAGCCGGCGGTTCAGCAACCTACTCCATAAAAATCAAAGGGTTTTGCGCTCCATGAGCGCCATGCGCGAGGCCCCGGCGCATCTGAAGGCTACAACCCAAGAGACTTTTGATGACATTTTTGTGACAATCGCGCAATTTTTCCGGCAGCACAGGCAGTTCCCTGCATGCAATTCCTTCTGGATCTCGACACCTACCTGCTGGTCAGCCTCGGTCTGGCGCTGACCTTTGTTCTGGCTTTCGAATTCATCAACGGCTTTCATGACACCGCCAATGCGGTGGCCACTGTCATCTACACCAAGGCCATGCCGCCCTATCTGGCGGTGTTTGCGTCCGGGGTGTTCAATTTTCTGGGGGTACTGCTGGGGGGCGTGGGGGTTGCGTATGCCATCGTGCATCTGCTGCCGGTGGAACTGCTGATCGATCTGGAGACCGGGCGCGGCCTGACCATGGTGTTTTCGCTGCTGGGCGCCGCCATTGTCTGGAACCTGGGTACCTGGTATTTCGGCATTCCCGCGTCCAGTTCGCACACGCTGATCGGCTCGATCCTGGGCGTAGGCCTGGCCAATGCGATGCTGACCGAGGTGTCGGTGGCCGACGGCGTGAACTGGCAGAAGGCGATCGATATCGGCATTTCGCTGCTGCTGTCGCCACTGGCGGGCTTTTCGGTGGCGGCGCTGTTGCTGCTGGCGCTGAAACTGTGGAAGCCGGCGTCCACCATGCATGCCACGCCGGACCTGCGCAAAACCACACATGGCAAGAAGCATCCCCCGTTCTGGAATCGGCTGACACTGGTGCTGTCGGCGATGGCGGTGAGTTTCGTGCACGGGTCCAACGATGGTCAGAAAGGTATCGGCCTGATCATGCTGGTGCTGATCGGGATCGTGCCGGCGCAGTTCGCCCTCAATCTGGAAAGCAGCAAATACGAAGTCGCACGCGCCCGCGATGCGGTGACGCATCTGGCGGAATTTTACGAAGAAAAGCACGATGTGCTGGCGCACTATCTGGCGCTGGGCAAGGCCGGCCGGTCGGATCTGCCCAACGAGTTCAAGTGCGACCCGCAGCAGACCGAAGCCACCCTCAATGCACTGCACAATGCACTGCTGGAAATCAGGACGTTCGCGGATCTGACGCCGCAGGCGCGGGTGGACGTACGTCGCTATCTGCTGTGTCTGGATGATTCGGCGAAGAAAGTATTGAAGCTGAATCACCTGAATTCATCCGAGAAAAAGGATCTGGACCGTCTGCGCAAGGATCTGGCCGGCAGCACCGAATATGCACCGTTTGAAGTGGTGCTGGCAGTGGCGCTGGCGCTGGGCCTGGGCACCATGGTCGGCTGGAAGCGGGTGGTGCTGACGGTGGGCGAGAAAATCGGCAAGCAGGGCATGACGTATGCGCAGGGCATGAGCGCGCAGGTGACTGCCGCGCTGGCGATCGGCATGGCCAATATTTTCAGCCTGCCGGTGTCGACCACGCATGTGCTGTCATCCGGCGTGGCCGGCTCGATGGTGGCGAACAAGAGCGGCATCCAGAAGGAAACCGTGACCACGATTCTGCTGGCGTGGGTGTTGACGCTGCCGGCCACCATTTTTCTGTCGGCTGCGATTTATTACGTGGCGAATATGTTTTTTGTGCAGTAGCCAGGCGGCATATTTGAGCAGCGTTTGACCAGCTTCATCCCTCCCCGTGGTTTTGACTACACTCAAATGGGAACCAAGGGGGATCAAGGGAATGATGATCGAGCCTTCCGAAACAGCGGCTGCCCAGGCGCAATGGCAACAGGGTTTTGCACTCCTGTGCTGGAGCCTGCAGAGCGGCCCCGGTAACGATGCGGACTTCAAGCGGCTGGCGCAGGCCATCACGGATTGGGAGCCCTTCATTCAGCAGTTGCGCTGGCACCGCACCGGCGCACTGACCTGGCGGCGGTTGGCGCCGTATCGCGCGCAACTGCCGGATGCGGTCGGGACAGCCCTGCAACAATGCCGGCAACAGATCACCGCCCTGGCCATGAAACACAGTGCGCACGTCCTGCAACTGACCCACCTGTTCAACGCCCACCAGATTCCCTTCATCGTGCTGAAAGGCGTTTCGCTGTCGCTGCAATTGTATGGCGATCCCGCCCGCCGCTTCTCCAAAGACATCGACATTCTGGTGCGCGAAGCGGATGTGGATGCCGCCCATCAGGCACTGCTGGGCAACGGCTTCCACCGCACCTATCCGGGTGAAACCCTGCCCGACACGGTATTGCACCATTACCGTCAGTTCAAAAAGGATTGCACCTACCGTCACGAGCGGGACGGCACCCTGCTGGAGCTGCATTGGCGCTTCGACAACAATCCGCATTTTCTGCCGCTGCAACACTTCAA
>JBMOPR010000328.1:0-2497 GCA_049323075.1 Pseudomonadota bacterium | reverse complement strand
CACGGAGGTCATGATCACCACCACCGCGCCGAAGTCCGGCTGCTTCATCAGGAACGCTACCATTATCGACAGGATGATCACCGGTTTCATGAATCCGGAAAAACGCTCGCGCACTTCCTCGGTACGCCGCACCAGATAACCGGCCACATACATCAGGGCGCAGATTTTCACGATTTCCGACACCTGCACGTTGATCGGGCCCAGCACCAGCCAGCGGGTACTGCCATTCACCGTGCGGCCGACACCGGGCAGCAGCACCAGCACCAGCAATACATACGCCACCAGCAGCAAGGGCACACTGCTGCGTTCCCACCAGGCCAGGGGCACCTGGTATACAGCAATACCGGCCATCACGCCCGCCAGCAGAAAAACGGCCTGGCGCTCGACGAAATAGAACGGCGACTTGTAGTTGATCGCCGCCATATCCATCGAGGCCGACGCCACCATCACGCAACCGATCAGCGCCAGGATCACCGAAAACAGCAACAGCCACTGCCGACGCGACAGTGCGTTGCTGTTTAACGGAATCGCCATCTGGCTCATTGCGTCACCATCCTGTCTTTCACTGCGGCAACAAACTGGTCACCGCGATCTTCATAGTTCTTGAACATATCGAAACTGGCGCAGGCAGGAGACAGCAGTACCGCGTCACCGGCTTGCGCAACGGCGCCGGCTTTCATTACTGCATCCGCCAACGAGGTGGCAAATTCCACCGCACAGGCGCCCTTGATACTGGCCGCAATCAATTGTGCATCGCGCCCGAACAACACTGCTTGGCGAACATGCTTCTGCACTGATGGCCGCAGGGGCGAAAAATCGGCTCCCTTGCCGTCGCCACCCGCCAGCCACACCAGCTTGCCGCTGATACTGGTGCCCAGCCCCTCGATGGCCGCTTCCGCTGCACCGACATTCGTACCCTTGGAATCGTTGTACCAGTCGACGCCATTGCTGTTCTCCACCCACTGGCAGCGATGCGACAAACCGGGAAACTCCCGCAGCACCGGCAACACCGCGTGGTAATCCATACCGAATACATCGATGATCGCCAGAATCGCCGCCACGTTCAGCAGATTGTGTGCGCCCTTGATGCGCAGCTCGCTGGCGTTCAGCACAATCTGGTCGCCATCCATGACCTGGCCGCCCTGCACCTGCCGCACATGGAAGCGGCCATGCTTTTCAATACCACCGCCAAATGCCACCAGCTTCGGCGTCTGCCCCACCGGACGGGTGCGCGCATCGTCCTGCCAGTAAACGGCCGTATCACAACCGTCATAGATGCGCTGCTTCGCGCTGGCGTAATCGTTGATCGAGTCGTAGCGATCCATGTGATCTTCGGTCACGTTCAGAATGCAGGCGACCTGCGCACGCAGGCTTTGGGTGGTTTCCAGCTGAAAACTCGACAGCTCCAGCACCCACACATCCACTTCTTCCTTGGCCAGAATCGCATCCAGCACCGGCAGGCCAATATTGCCCGCCACTTTCACTTTTTGCCCGGTGGACTCCAGCAGCTTGCCCAGCAGCGTGACCACTGTGCTTTTACCGTTGGAACCGGTCACTGCAATCACCGGCGCGCTGATCGTGCGGCAAAACAGTTCGATATCGCCGGCAATCGACACACCCGCTGCCTGTGCGCGGGCGATGGATGGTGTGCGAATCGACAGACCCGGACTGACAATCAATTCCTGCGCAGTGGTGAAATCGAAAGATTCCAGCTCGCCGGAATAAAACGGCACATCGGAAAATTCCGCCTTCAGCTCATGAACACCCGGTGGCACGGCGCGGGTATCCACCACCGCCACATCACACCCCAGATGCTTGAGAAAACGCACGCAGGACAACCCGGTCTTGCCGAGTCCGATTACTACATACTTTCCTGCCAGTCGACTCACGCGTCTTTCTCCCAAGACCACTTAGCTCCCAATCCAACTTTCTTCCTAACGCAGCTTCAGGGTTGCCAGTCCAATCAGCACCAGAATGACAGTGATGATCCAGAAACGGACAATGACTTTTGGTTCTGCCCAGCCTTTCAATTCAAAATGGTGATGAATCGGCGCCATGCGGAAAATGCGGCGACCGGTCAGCTTGAACGATGCCACCTGCAGGATCACCGACACGGTTTCCATCACGAACACACCACCCATGATGAACAGCACGATTTCCTGACGGGTAATCACCGCCAGCGTACCGAGAATACCGCCCAGCGCCAGCGCGCCCACATCGCCCATGAACACCTGTGCCGGATAGGTGTTGAACCAGAGAAAACCCAGCCCTGCCCCCACCAGCGCACCGCAGATCACGATCATTTCGCCGGTGCCGGCGATATAGGGAAATTGCAGATAGGTGGCGAACTGCACGTTACCTGTAACGTACGCAAACACGCCCAGCGCGCCGCCCACCAGCACTGTTGGGAGGATCGCCAGACCATCCAGGCCATCGGTCAGATTCACCGCGTTGGAGGTACCCACGATCACGAAGTAGGTCAACACGATATAGAACC
>JBMOPR010000327.1:0-2499 GCA_049323075.1 Pseudomonadota bacterium | reverse complement strand
TCGCCTGCTATCCGCTTCCTGTTCGTCAGGCCAGCGCTTTGCCTTCGGCTTCCTTCAGATTCGCAGTCGCCCGCGACACCCTTGCCGTTCAGCTAACACTTCCCCTTGTCGGGCGTGTAGAGGACTTCCACCTCCAAGTGAGCGCGCCCTGCCGGGCGCACAAAGAAAAAAGGGCCGTCTCACGACAGCCCCGGATGACACACTAAGAGTCACAAATCGAATTACAGGTTCGCCTGACGCACCTTGCGCAGGTTGCCAATCACGTTTTCCAGTGCGCGGTCGAACAGCTGTGAATCCTCGATCACGGACACCTCGCCATTCTTCAGCGCGTGCGCCACGCCCAGCGTGCTTTTTTCGTCGATCTTCACGCCGGTGCGGTTGACGAAAATCAGCTTGTCGGCCGACTTGATGTGCGCCGCCAGCTTGGCGCGGGTTTTCACCCCGGCCTCGTTGCGGAATTCAAACCAGGCACCCACGTTCAGCTGCTTGGCCTTTTCCAGGAACGGATCATTGTCCGGCAATGGCGCCAGTTTCGGCTCCTCGCGCGGACGGGTAATGTCCAGCTGGGTCACCACAGACTTGCGCTGTACCACCGGCGCGGCGCCCATGCGCTCCATATCCTGGGTAACGGCGGCCACCAGGGCGCGGGCGGGATCCTGCGATCGGTCCTCTGCATGCTCCGGCGTCTCGCCGCGCAGGATCTGCATCTGCACCTGTTCCAGCTCGGCGAACATCTCACCCATCTCGAACGGATTGAACGAAATGGTATTCAGACCCTGGCGCAGGTTTTTCAGCAGCACCGGCACCACGTTGAACAGTTTCTTGCGTTCGGCATCACCCGCCGGCGGCGTCACGCTCAGCAGAAGATGATCAATGGTTTTTACGGCACCCTGCCAATTGGTGCTTTCCGGGCCATATTTCAGATAAATCAGCTTCAGCACACCGGCCCAGCCGGTTGTCAGCAAGCGCACCACCACCGCCGGAACAACGCGGCCTTCGATGCGGCGGTTCACGATTTCCAGCGCGGTCTTTTCTGCCAGCTCGGTCTTGGCCTTGCCTTCTTCCGCTGCACGGGTGCGCTGCTCGATCATCTGCGAACGGCGCACTTCTGTCTGCATGAACTGGCTGAAGTCATGCAGCAGCTCATCGAACAGCCCCATGTCTTCATTAAAATCGTTCAGAATCCGCTGCACAGTGGCCTGGATCTTCTTGAACACCATATCCTTCTGCAGCTGGTCACTGTCCTCCGACAGGCCGATGCCGGCGCGGGCCAGCTCGTTCAGCAATTTGCGGGCAGGATGACCGCCGCGATTGAAAAATCCCTTGTCCTTGATCGCCACTTTCAACAACGGAATCTGCAGGCGGCCAACCAGCGCTTTTACCGGAATCGGCAGGTTTTCATCATCCAGAATAAAGTCGAACAGCATTGCCACCAGGTTGATGACATCCGCATCCGTGTCAGTGACCTTTTCCGGACCGTGCGCCTGCTCGCGCTGACGCAACACACTGCTGAGCGTATTGCGCAGATCAACTTTCTGCACCTGAATTCTGCCATCGACAGCGTCAACGCCCTGGCGCTGATTGCTCTGCAGACGTGAGAGAATTTCCACCAGTTCGGCATCACTTACCGCGCGGGCGTCCGCAGCATTGGAACCGATCGGGCCGGCGTAGGCGCCCACCACATCGGTCACCGTGGGAATGTTGCGTACCGATGCCAGCAGCGACTGCAGCTGTCCGAAGAACTCGGTGGCCGCTTCTTTCACTACATCGCGGGCGGATGTCTTGGCGTCTTCTGCCTTGCCTTTTTGTGCTGCACGTTCGGATTTCTTGCGCGGGGTGCCTTTCAATTCCGGCAGAATACCAGCTTCCGCCAGGTTGACATTGGCAGCGTCCAGCACGTCGCCGTAGTTCGCCATGACGAACTTGTCGAACAGCTTGAAAATGATCAAACGGCTGGTGATATCACATTCAACCAGTTTGCTGGCCTTTTTGAAGGCATCACAGACGTGGCGCGGATGCAGCGGATTGTTGTGGTCGGCGACCGTGACGCTGACCATCAACACATCCAGCCGCATGTTCAATTGGTAAATGCTGTCGGCAAACGCCGATTTTGCCTTGCTGGACATGCCTTCGATGGCCACGTCCATTTCCAGATCGTCGTTGCCCACCAGGGACAGCGTATCCAGACTGGAGGCCTGATCATGCAGCGGGCGGTTGAAGCTGGATCTCGGATCCGGCAATTGCTGGAACAGGCCATTGATCTGCTGCAGGAAACTGCGCTCGATCTCTTTTCGCTTCATGCGCAGCACGCGCATGGTTTCGATGAATTCTTCCTGCTTCTGGGGCGAGCCGGCTTTCTGCGCGTACTCGAAAAAGGTATCGTCGGCCTTTTCAAAAACATTGGCCACCAGGGTGAGCAACTCCTCCAGCGCTGCGCGGTGCGCCTTTTTCAAGGCACCGGGCAAGGCGATATTCTGCGAAGAACTGTCTGTCATGGAA
>JBMOPR010000326.1:0-2500 GCA_049323075.1 Pseudomonadota bacterium | reverse complement strand
GAATTACATCAACAACGCGGCCACCATCATTGCCTTGCAGTGGCTGCAGATGAACTACCAACGGTTGCAGGAAAAATGGCAGTAAAGAAACGGCGCTACACACCGGACCTGCGGAAAATGCTGGGTGATTGCGAAATCAATTACCACCGGCTGATCCGTCTGCTGCCGGCCCTGGACGACCAGGACCAGTGGTTGTTCGGCGTGGACGCCAATTCCGACCAGCTGCGCCAGGTGAGCATTTCCGTGGTGGAGCGCAGCCGCTACACCACCACTGTGGCAGTGGCGCAGGAATCCCTGCTCAACGACTGGGTGCCCAAGCCCACGATTACCGTGCGGCTTTACCACGATGCCCAGATGGCCGAAGTGCTGTCGTTCCAGCGCAACCGTTACCTGCGTGAGCGTTACGAGTATCCCAACGACAAGATGTTCCAGCGTGATGAAAAGGCCCAGCAGAACGCGTTTCTGGGTGAATGGCTGGAATTCTGCCTGCGCTCGGGCCGCGCTCTGGTGCGCTTCAAGTCCTGTGACTGAATCGACACTTTGAGCCGGTGTGAATAAGCCGACTTGCAATTCTGGCAAAAACGCCAACGGACTTAACATCTTGCGAATAAAACCCGTTATACTGAAAAGCGGGTAACCTGCAACTGGCGACACCGGCGGATGTGGGTTATAAGTTATCTCCATACCCATTTAATGGATTGACTCTTGGTCTCACGCCCTAACCAACCTTCAATTCGCGTCATTCAACTATCCGACTGCCATCTGTTCAAGAATCCGGAAGGCAAGTTGCTGGGTTTGAATACCGAACATAGCCTGGGCAAGGTGATGGACCTGGTCACGGCCGAGCAGCCTGCCATGGAACTGGTGCTGGCCACCGGCGACCTGTCGCAGGATGGCACCAGCGAATCCTACGCCCGCTTTCACCAGCACATGAAGCGCTTCACCTGCCCCGTGTACTGGCTGCCCGGCAATCATGATCTCACCGATGTCATGGCCAATCACCAGGTCGCCCAGCGTATGAGCCCCTGCGTCATTGATATGGGCCACTGGCAAATCATCATGCTCGACTCCACCATTCGCGGCAAAGTGCCGGGCAACTTCACCGGCAGCGAACTCCTGTTCCTGGACAAGTCGCTGCGGGAATCCGCCGGCCGGCACGTGCTGATTGCCCTTCACCATCAGCCCGTTCCGGTGGGCAGCGCCTGGCTGGACCAGCAGATCGTCGGCAATGCCGCTGACTTCTTCAAGGTGGTGGACCGCTACAGCAACGTGAAGTCCATTATCTGGGGGCACGTGCACCAGGTATTTGAAACCGTGCGCAAGGGTGTGAAGCTGATGTCGGTGCCGTCCACCTGCGTGCAGTTCAAACCCCAGAGCCAGGATTTTGCGGTGGATGGCGAGTCGCCCGGTTACCGCTGGCTGGACCTCCACGCCGACGGCCGTCTCGACACCGGCGTTTCCCGCGTTACCGGCGTGGAATTTGTAGTTGATTACAGCGTGAAGGGCTATTAGCCTTTCGCCCCATGCCTGAACCCTTTCATCTTTTCTATATTCACGGTTTCAACAGCTCGCCCCAATCCGCCAAGGCCCGCCTGCTGGCGCGTGCCGTGGCTGACAAGCCCCATGTCCACTTCCAGGTTCCCGCCTTGCCTTATGATCCGGCCCGCGCCATTGCGATCCTGCAGGCAGCGGTGGGGAATTGCCTGCCGCAGCGGACTGGTCTGATCGGCAGCTCCATGGGCGGGTTTTACGGCACATTCATCGCGGAGCAGTTCGGTCTGCCGCTGGTGCTGGTGAATCCGGCCGTGCGCCCCTACGAATTGCTGCGGGACTATTTGGGCGAAAACGAAAACATTTACACCGGCGAAAAATACATCTTCACTGAAGAGCATATTCGCCTGTTGCAGCAGCTGGACGTGGCGCCGGTGACGAAACCGGAACGCTATCTGCTGCTGACCCAGACCGGCGACGAAGTGCTGGACTACCGGCAGGGCGTGGCAAAATATGCCGGCAGCCGCCAGATCGTGGAAACGGGCGGCTCCCACGGCTTCGATCATTTCGAACAACATCTGGCGACGATTTTTTCCTTCTTTCAGCTTTAGCCAACTGGAACGTGCAACGCATTATGGCAGCAGACAATTACACAGCCGAATCCATAGAAGTCCTCAGCGGTCTTGATCCGGTGCGCAAGCGCCCGGGCATGTACACCGACACCACGCGCCCCAACCACCTGGCGCAGGAAGTCATCGACAACAGCGTGGACGAAGCGCTGGCAGGCCATGCCACCAGCATCGAAGTCACCGTGTATAAAGACGGTTCCTGCGAAGTGAAAGACGACGGTCGCGGCATGCCGGTGGATATCCATCCGGAAAAAGGCGTGCCCGGCATCGAAGTGATCCTCTGCACGCTGCACGCGGGCGGCAAGTTTTCCAACAAGAATTACCAGTTCTCCGGCGGTCTGCACGGCGTGGGTGTGTCGGTGGTGAATGCGCTGTCGAGT
>JBMOPR010000325.1:0-2502 GCA_049323075.1 Pseudomonadota bacterium | reverse complement strand
CCAACTATTCCGAACGGGCCAACCCCAACAATGGCCTGGGCGCTGCCGTGAAGGGCATGAAACATAACTTCTGGCGTGTCTGGCGGCAGGAATGATCTTATGAAGGATCGGATCGAACGCCCGGCTTGAGTCAGCGGTCGCAAAGACGCTGATTTCTGTCATCTGAACGGAGTGTCTGGATAAGAATAACCGGACCATTTGAGCCATTCAAAAGCCGAATGCTTCTGGTCGTCACCTGGAATTACATTTTCGTAAGTTTGTAGGGATAGACCTTACCGGCATTCCATTGACACACGTATAGATTGCCCATTGCATCGGCGCAAACATCGTGCACATGACAGAAAGTGGAATAGTCGGATTTCAGACGTACCAAACGGCCGGCATCGTCAATCTCGGCATGTCCACCCAGCGTGATGCACGATGCTTTTCTTGATGTGACCAGCAAAACAGGTCTGTTCGGTATCCTTGTAAGTATTGCCAGCAATTTCCATCGATTTTCCGTACAGTCGCTGGCGGGTTATCACGATGTTCTCGCGCGGCCTGGTGTCAGAACAATGGGAAGCCGTTCATAGCGCCTCACTTGCAGACTTTCGACCCAGCGGGGTGAATCGTTTGGGTCCAGTGCAATCTGCTCGGTGCGGTCCAGCAACACCTCCAATACTGTTTGCGCTTCCAGCCGTGCCAGAGGAGCACCGATACAGGTGTGGATGCCTCTGCCAAATGTCATGTGTTTTTTGGGGCGGGTCAGATCAATATCATCGGGATTTTTGAACGTTTCAGGGTCCCGGTTGCCAGCGCCCCAGAACAGCAACACAGTAGCGCCTGCCGGTATCGCAACATTGCCCAGTACTGTATCCCGGTTCGTCGAGCGCAAATGAAAACGGAACGGCGACTCCAGGCGCAGAACCTCTTCCAGAAAGGGCGGAATCAATGCAGGTTGTTCGCGCAGTGTTTGTTGCAGGGCTGGATTGGCGGCCAGTATTCTGACGGCGCTGCCCAGCAGGCTGGTAGTGGATTCCCCACCCGCTGCCAGAAACAGAAGCAGAAAAACCCTGCCTTCAATTTCACTCAATGTCCCATCTTTTATACTGTGCTTGATGGACTCAAGAATGTTCGGCTTTTCAGCGGCGTCTGAACGTAACTGGCTCCCGATCCAGCGATAGATATGATAGGACCTCAACATGTACCAGCCCAGCTGAAAAATGGACGAAGAGCCGCTGACAACGGCGGTGGAGTCAAATGCGGCCTGCAGCAATTTTTGCGTGTTGCTTTCCCTGAACCCGACCAAGTCACTGACGATCCGCATCGGTAGAGGATTGGCAATCTCCCCCATGAAATCCACTTTTCCTTTTGCAATTGCGTTCTCAACGCAGGTAATTGCAAGCTGTTCGATTTCCGGTTTTAGCTCCGCGACGCGTTTGGCCGAGAAATGGGAAAACACTGCGGTTTTGTGAAGGGTGTGGATGGGTGGGTCTGCGGTGGCCAGTACCTGTATCACACCGGATTGATAGGTGACGCGCCCAGGCAAACCATTGCGTTTTCGATAGAGCACGCCGGTCAGGCTGGAGGAAAAGTCTTCCACCCGACGTACCGCTTCTTCTAACAACGCGTAGCGGGTAATCAGGAATATAGGGGTTCCTGGCACCTGCCAGACCGGTGCTTCCGCTTGAAGTCTTTTATAGAAAGGATAGGGATCGTCGAGAACCGCGCGATCCAGGAGCATGGTTGCAGCTATCTTCTGAGACATGACAGGTGGCTCACGAAAACGATTATACATTGTTATACTACGATGCATCGAATGGGACACAATGACAGCATGCTGTCAATTTGGTGGAGTTCTGTCAAGTGATCAAGATAAATGAAAAGTGGCTGAATCAGGAAACCAATGATTTGATTATCGAAGTATTCCGACTCAACGGATTGCTGCTTTCAACAGCAGACAAGCTTGTTTCCAAATTTGGTTTGACGGGCGCTCGTTGGCAGGTGTTGGGTGCCATGGCTCAGATTGGCGTACCTGAAACGACCGCGCGTCTTGCACGCAATATGGGATTGACGCGACAGAGTGTGCAGCGAGTGGTTAACGAAATGGTCGCTGACGGCATGCTGACATTGAAAGAGAATCCACATCACAAGCGTGCGAAACTGGTGCTTATGACGCCAAAAGGAGAAAAGGCTTTCCAACTGGCGCTGGAGCTTCAAGGTCCATGGGTGAAGGCATTATCTCAAGGCATTGGCAAGAAGCGTCTGGTCGAAGCGAAGGAAGTACTGTCTGCCTTGCGTGTCAAATTGGAAAGCCAGGAATGACGCCAAGAGCTAAGGCATGACGGTGCTGCATAGGCCGGCGGACCAAAAAGGCCAGAAAGCAATCAACGTATGCAGCAGAACGGCAGGGGCAGTTGCCTGAGGTAGCGTAAACAGCGCTAGAATGATCAACCACTTGATTGAGTCACCCGACAAGGAGCATGCCATGACACCTATCCGCCGTAACCTCCCACCGGCACT
>JBMOPR010000324.1:0-2503 GCA_049323075.1 Pseudomonadota bacterium | reverse complement strand
GATGGCTTCGATCTCGTCGTTGGTCATCCAGCCGAGGCGTTTTTTCTGGCTGCGCAGATTGAAGAACAGTTTGCGTTGCGCCTTGGTGGTGGCGATCTTCACGATGCGCCAGTTGCGCAGTACATACTCGTGAATTTCAGCCTTGATCCAGTGCACAGCGAACGACACCAGACGCACGCCCACGGTCGGATCAAAACGTTTCACCGCTTTCATCAGGCCCACGTTGCCTTCCTGGATCAGGTCGGCCTGGGGCAGGCCGTAACCGCTGTAGGATTTGGCGATATGAACGACAAAGCGCAGATGAGAAAGCACCAGATGACGGGCTGCATCTACGTCGCCGTCAAAGAAGAAGCGTTCTGCCAGCGACTTTTCTTCTTCCGCCGACAGAAGGGGCACGGTGTGCACCGCCTGCAGGTAGGATTCCAGGTTAACGCCCGGAGCGGTCACAAAGGCAGGTTGCAGGGCTTTGCTCATGTTCGGTAAACCTCCAATCAGGTCTGGTCGAGTTTAGCACTCGGAACATTAGAGTGCTAACACTGCCAGGAGTTCCCCCAGCGGGAACCCTCCTTTATCAAACTGGATTGTATTTATGGGCCCAGGCGGGAAAAGTTTCAAGGGGGGAAAGAGTCGTTCTGCGACTGAATGGTCAGTGTCGCATTGATTGTCATGATTCCGACAAAAGGCTTTTTCATACAATGAGTTAGGAAAGCAGAGCCGATCAGCGCGGCTCGTGCTCCCGCAAATGCTGCCGCACCGCCAGGGCTGCTCCTGATATCCCTATCAGCGCTGCTGTGACCACCAGCAGCAGTGCTGCCTCCAGCCCCAGCCCGGAGAGCCGGAAACTGCTGTGGTACAGATCCGCCAGCGTGCGCACCGGGCCCTGCAGCCAGGCCAGCACGCCCGTCACCAGCACCAGGGCCAGCAGGCTGCCACCCAGGCCGTACCAGAATCCGGTATAGAGGAAGGGGCGGCGCACAAAGGCATCCGTGCCACCCACCAGTTTCACGATCAGGATTTCGTCGCGGCGGCTTTCTATGGCCAGCCGCACCGTGTTAACAATCACCAGCAACACCGCCAGCGCCAGCGCCGCCGCCAGTGCCTCCACCAGGCGCTGGGCCAGGTCGAGCATGGCATACAGCCGCTGCACCCACTGGGCGTCCAGCTGGGCAGTTTCCACGCCGTCTTTCTTCGCCAGATCGGTGCGCAGCTTGTCCGCCGCCGTGAAATCAGCCCGGGCAGGGAATACCACGAGCACGGTCGGCAGGGGGTTTTCGTCCAGACCCGCCAGGATGTCTGCCAGCCCCGACTGACGCTGGAAATCCTTCAACGCCTGTTCGCGGGAGATGTAATCCACCCGCTGCACGTCCACCCGGGCGGCCACTTCGTCCACCAGGGCGCGGGCCTCGGTTTCGGTGACGCCAGAGCGCAGGTAGAGGGAAATCTGGGCGCCACCTTCCCAGCCTTCGCTGACGGCCTGGGCATTCTTGAGCAGCACGAACAGGCCCGCCGGCAGGGACAGAGCGATGCCGATCACCAGCAAGGTCATCAGGGTGCCGAGCGGTGCGGCCAGCAGTCGGCGCAGGCTGTCGAACGCCACGTCGCTGTGGTGTTCGCGGTAGCGGTCGAAGCGGTGGCGCCAGGTGGTGGTGGCTGTGGTGGCACCCCGTTTGGGCGCGGCGGCGGGCTGGTTCATTGGGCGGCCCCCCCGAATCCGTCGCTGAGCAACTGGCCTTCATGCAGGGTGATCAGACGGTGGTCGTAGCGGTCGATCAGGCCATGGTCGTGGGTGGCAATCAGTACCGTGGTGCCCACCTGCGAGAACTGGTCGAACAGGTCCATGATTTCGGCGGACAGTTCCGGATCAAGGTTGCCGGTGGGTTCGTCCGCAATCAGGATGGCGGGCTTGTTGACCACGGCCCGCGCAATGCCCACCCGCTGCTGTTCGCCGCCGGACAGGGTGATCGGGTTGAGGTTTTCCTTGTCCAGCAGGCCCACCAGACCCAGTGCAGCGCGCACCCGGCGGCCGGTATCGCGGGGCGGGAAGCCGGCGATCAGCAGGGGCAGGGCCACGTTGTCGTACACGGTGCGGTCGAACAGCAGGTGATGGTTCTGGTGCACCATGCCGATCTGGCGGCGGTGGTAAGGAATGGCGGAGCGCGGGATCAGGGCGATGTTCTGCCCGCACACCAGCATCTGGCCGCTGCTGGGTTTCTCGATCAGCATGATGAGTTTGAGCAGGGTGCTCTTGCCCGCGCCGGAGTGGCCGGTGAGAAAGGTGAGCTCACCTGACGCCAGTTCGAAACTGACGTTGAGCAGGGCGTCTTTGCCGCTGTCGTAACGCTTGCTGACTTGTTTGAGGCTGATCATAGAAATTGCGGTTCTTCAGCTGGCACAGGCCAGGCGGTATTCAGTGTGTTTTGATTTCGGGACGCTCTGCGGCAGGGATGCCGCGGAGCAGCCCCCAGGGACGGGTTCACGGCGTGTCCCGAAATCAAATCACACT
>JBMOPR010000323.1:0-2504 GCA_049323075.1 Pseudomonadota bacterium | reverse complement strand
CCTGTGGGCGGTGGAGCCCCACCTGGGTTTTTACGGCGTGGGAGCGAAATTCGAGGAACTGCTGGTGATCACCGATACCCATGCCTGGTGGCTGGACGACGATCTGCCCCATGTGCGGCGCTGGCAGGAACGGCAGGAATCCCGGACGGAGCCGGAGCCCGTGTTGCGGTTGCATGATCTGACGCGGTGCAGTGCACAAACAAGCAGTGCACAAACAAGCAATGCCCAAAAAAGCGGGGCTTCAAAAAGCCGTGCCGCCAGGAGCAGTACCGCATGAGCAGACAGCGCGAAGTTGTGTCGGGAGCGGTGCGGCTGGCGGTGCGTTGCGACGGCGATCCGGCCGCGCCACCGGTGCTGCTGGTGCATGGATACCCCGATGCCAGTCAGGTCTGGGATGCAGTGGCTGATCGGCTGGCGACGGAATTTCTGGTGATCCGCTACGACGTGCGCGGCGCCGGACAATCCAGCGCGCCTGCGGAGGCGCGAGGTTATCGGCTGGAGCAGTTGTCGCAGGATTTACGGGCGGTGATGGATGCGGTCAGCCCCGATCGTCCGGTGCATCTGGTGGGGCATGACTGGGGCTCGATCCAGACCTGGGAAGCGGTGACCGATCCTGCGTTGAAAGAACGCATTGCGTCGTTCACCAGTCTGTCGGGGCCTTGCCTGGATCACATGGGTTACTGGCTGCGGGACAAATTGCGGCAGCCTTCGCCTGCCCATGTGCTGGCGTTGATGCGACAGCTGATCCGGTCCTGGTACGTGATGCTGTTTCATCTGCCGGGCACTGGCCTGGTGTGGAAACTGGGACTGGCGCGGCTGTGGCCCCGGTTGCTGCGCATCACAGAAGGCATCGATGCGCCCGGGCGGCCATCGCAATCCCGTGACGGCTGGAACGGCGTGGCGCTGTACCGCGCCAATTTTCTGCGCCGGCTATTGCTGCCGCGCGAACGGATTGCAGTAGCGCCAGTGCAACTGGTGATTGCGGAAAATGATGCCTATGTCAGCGCGGGGATTTTCGACGGACTGGCGCGCTGGGTGCCGGAGCTGTACGTGAAGCGCGTGCGCGGCGGGCACTGGCTGCCATTGAAACAGCCGACGCTGGTGGCGGGATTGATTGCTGATTTTATTCGTGCGCGCGAAAACCCGGGTGGCACGCAATCCAGGTTGACGCGGGTGCAGGGGGCGTTGCGGGAATTTTCCGGCCGGCAGGTATTGATCACCGGCGCCGCCAGTGGCATTGGGCGCGCTACCGCGCTGGCGTTTGCCGAGCAGGGCGCCAGCCTGATTCTGGCGGATCTCAATCTTGAGGGCGCGGAACGCACGGCATTGCTGGCGCGGTTGCACGGTGTGTCCGCCTGGGCCTGTCGCGTCGATGTGGGTGACGGTGTTGCCATGCGCACCTTTGCCGACGGTGTCGAGGATGCATTTGGCCTGCCCGACATCATCATCAACAACGCCGGCATCGGCATGGCCGGCGGTCTGCTTCACACCAGCGAACGGGACTGGGAGCGCATCCTGCGCGTGAACCTGTGGGGCCTCATTCACGGCATCCGCCTGTTCGGCGAGCGCATGGTGCAGTCCGGCAATGGCGGACACATCGTCAATGTGGCCTCGGCAGCGGCCTTCACACCTTCACGCACGTTTCCTGCTTACGCCACGACAAAGGCCGCCGCGCTGATGCTGAGCGAATGCGCGCGCGCCGAATTTTCCCGCTTCGGTATTGGTGTGACGGCGGTGTGCCCCGGCTTTGTCGACACCGGCATCGCGCTGTCCACCCACTACACCGGTGTGAATGCGGACGAACAGCAACGCCGGCGCGAGCAGGCCGCCAAGCTGTATCAGCGCCGGGGTTTTACGCCGGAAAAAGTGGCGGCGGCCATCGTGGGTGCCGTGCGCCGCAACCGGCCATTGGCGCTGGTGGGCGTGGAAGCGCAGGGCGCGCGCTGGATGAGCCGCTTTATGCCCTGGGCCGCGCGGCTGTTTGCCCGCATCGATTTTTCGCCCAACTGAACACAGGCATTGAATTTAATAGTTTGAAAAATATGGCAGGAGTATTTTCACCATGTCTGAGACACAACATCATCATCCGCTGGTGGCGCGCAATGTGAAATTCCAGTGGGAGAACACACCGCACCCCTGGCTGCCCGGCGACAGCTTTACCTCGCATTTCATCAACGTGCTGCACCTGCTGCTGCCGGAAGGCGAACTGTGGTTCTGCCGGCTCTACAATCAGGCGCTGCCGGACATTGAAGATGAAACCCTGCGCGCCGATGTGAAAGGCTTTATCCGCCAGGAAGCGATTCACTCGCGCTCACACCAGGTTGTGCTGGATCGCTATTTTGCCGACAACGGCATTGTCACCGAGCCGTACACCCGTCGTGTGCGCTGGCTGTTCACCGATCTGCTGGGGGACCATCCGTTCGGCATCGCGACGGTAAGGCAGTGGATCAGACGCGCCTGGCTGACCTTCCGCCTGGGCCTGATTGCGGCCATTGAACATTTCA
>JBMOPR010000322.1:1315-2508 GCA_049323075.1 Pseudomonadota bacterium | reverse complement strand
GGCGGCCTTGTCACCCCGATGCCGCAGCAGGTGTTCGGCGAAATTCAGGGTGGAACCGGGAAACCAGCGCGCGCCGGGCATGCTGTCGTTTTCCAGCACCCGGGTGGCCGGGGTGTGGAATTTCACCGCGAAATAGCGGGCGATGCTTTGCCAGAACGCCTCGCGCTGGCTGACGGACCACTGGTGCAACGAAGGGTAATCCTCGCAGCGGACACCGTATTCCTTGCCGATCCAGCTTTGCCAGGCGGTCATGCGGGTGGATTGGATGCGTTGGGCGGAGGGGGTCCAGAGGGGTTGGGTCATTGTTGTTCTCTTGGCCTGTTCTGTTGAGGCGGAAATGGTACTGAATCGACCGGGAAAGATCGACCGCCAAATGGACGATGCTGACACAGGACCGTCCCACCGTCCGGGCCGTCAAACCAAAACCGGCCCTGGATCAATTTCTGCCCAGACGGTACTGCTATATTTCAACTCATCAGGACATCAACCCGGATGGACCAAAGGGATTGAAAAGTGCCGGACCATTCAACCTATTCCAGCATTGGCCACATCGTTGCCATTCGAGGCCCGGTGGTGGATGTGCAGTGCCTGCGCCTGCCGCCACTGGGGCACGCCCTGCTGGTACCCGACGCCGAACGGCCGCTCACCCTGGAAGTGGTGCAGCATCTGGATGAACAGCGCGTACGCACGATTGCCCTGGCGGATACCGAAGGACTGGCGCGCGGCATGAACGTGCTGGACGGCGATGGCCCGGTACAGGTCATGGTGGGGCCGCAGACCCTGGGCCGCCTGCTCGGCGCCACGGGCGAACCACTGGATGGCGGCCCACCGGTGCAAGGCCAGCCACGCCCCATTCTCGCCGCCCCGCCCGCACTGACGGATTCCGGCGAAGACCAGCAGATCCTTCCTACCGGCATCAAGGTTATCGACCTGCTCTGCCCGTTCGTGCGCGGTGGCAAGACCGGCCTGTTTGGTGGCGCCGGCGTGGGCAAGACTGTGCTGATGATGGAATTCATGCATGCGATTTCCCATCTGCATCACGGCGTTTCGGTGTTTGCCGGCGTGGGAGAGCGGATTCGCGAAGGCCACGAACTCTGGCACGAAATGCGCGATGCCGGCGTGATGAATCGCGCCGTGCTGGTGTTCGGGCAAATGGATGAGCCGCCCGGCACCCGCTATCACGCCGCTTACAC
>JBMOPR010000322.1:0-1305 GCA_049323075.1 Pseudomonadota bacterium | reverse complement strand
TCCGCGACCAGGGCAGTGGCGAAGTGCTGCTGCTGATGGACAACCTGTTCCGCTTCGTGCAGGCCGGCACCGAAATTTCCGGTTTGCTGGGCCGGATGCCCGCCAGCGTCGGCTATCAACCCACCCTGCTCAATGAAGTCGCCAGTATCCAGGAACGCATTCTGTCCACCCGGACTGGCGCTATCACCGCCATCCAGGCCGTTTATGTACCGGCGGACGACATGACCGACCCTGCCGTGACCGCCATCCTCGGCCATCTGGATGCGTCCGTCATCCTGTCCCGCGAACAGGCCGCCCGCGGCATTTACCCTGCGGTCGATCCCCTGCTGTCCACCAGCCGCATGCTCGATCCACTGGTCATTGGCGAACGCCATGCCCGCATCGCCGGCGCGGTGCGCGCACACCTGGCCCGCTACAAGGAACTGGAAGACATCATCGCCATGCTGGGCGTGGAAGAGCTGTCACAGGAAGACCAGCGCGTGGTCGCCCGCGCCCGCCGCCTGCAACGCTACCTTTCCCAGCCTTTCGAAGTGGTAGCCGAACATACCGGCATGAAAGGCGCGTCAGTGCCGCTGGCCACCACGCTGGACGACTGCGAACGTTTTCTGGCGGGCGCCTATGACGCACTGGATGAAGACGCCTGCTACATGCGCGGCGCCATGCCACCGCTGAGCGTGCCGGCATGAAGAAAAGCCTGACCCTGCGCTGCCTGGATGATCGACGCGTGCTGGAAATCAGCGGCATCACCGCCCTCACCGCCAGCGACGCCAGCGGCCAGTTCGGTGTTCTGCCGGCACACGCACCCCTGCACACTTTTCTGATACCCGGCCTGGTGATCTGCACATCCGGCACGACACAGACCTGTCTGGCCACCGCAGGCGGACCCTTCATCTGCCGCAACGGCATCGTCAACATCATCAGCACCCGCTTCGTGCAGGCAGACACGCCGGACGCGCTGATTCCCGCATTGAAAGCCATGAAAGCGGAAGAAGGCAGTGCATTGCAGGGCCGCCAGCAGCACACCGTGGACATGACACGCACGCTGCTGAAACGCCTGAAAGAATGGCAGGAACTGAAATGAGCCAGCACGACGACGAACTGGAACACTCGCTGGAAACGCAGCTGCAACGCCGTTTCAACATGCGCAAAGGCAGCGTGACCTGGCTGCTGGTCACCGGTGGCACGGTTGGCCTGCTGTTCAGCGTACCGATTGTCGGCGGTGCCTATCTCGGCCGCTGGATCGACATGCAACTGGAAGGATTCTCCGCCCGCTGGACCCTCAGCCTGATCGTGCTGGGCATCGCG
>JBMOPR010000321.1:0-2508 GCA_049323075.1 Pseudomonadota bacterium | reverse complement strand
CTCTCATAAAACGTGCCCAGCGCATATTGGGCAGCCGCATTTCCCTGCTCTGCTGCACGCCGATACCAGTTTGCAGCCTGCCCCTCATTTTGCGGAACACCCCGACCGGTTTCATACAAGCCAGCCAGCGCGATTTGGGCATCAAGAATCCCCTGGGTAGCAGCTTTTTCCATCCAGGCTGCCGCCGTTGTCGCATCCGCTGCGGAACGCCCGTCTCTCAACAGCACAAATCCCAGATTGCGTTGGGCCAGCCCATGACCACCCGTGGCAGACTTCTCGAACCATTCCACTGCCTGATGGGTATCCTGCTTTACACCTGTGCCGGACTCATACATCCAACCCAACGTGTTTTGCGCATTCAGATCACCCGCTTCTGCCGCCACTTCAATCCATTCAAGTGCGTCATCATCATCCTGTTCAACGCCCCTTCCTTCCAGATATAGCAGCCCCAATTGCAGCTGCGCTGGGGCAAAGTCATTGTCTGCGGCTTCCTCATACAATTCTGCGGCATGCGCCTCATTGCGGGTGACACCCTCGCCTTTCAGATACAACTCGGCCAAATTGAATTGCGCCTGCGGCAAGTCCTGTTTTGCCGACTGTTTGAAGAGTGTGGCCGCCCTGGAATAGTCCCGCTGGACGCCTTGTCCGTACTGGTACATCAAACCCAGATTGTTTTGCGCCTTTGCATCACCTGCTTCGGCAGCCTTGCCATACCAGTAAACAGCCTTATCAAACTCCCTCGTTTCCAGATGATACTTACGGCCAAGATCCGTTTGCGCCTTGGTATCCCCGTCGTTGGCGAAGTCGACCAACTGCTCCATGGTTGGATTTTCCGGCAGCGATGCACAGGCCGCCTGGAGGACCAGCAATGCAACTGCGCAAGGGCGAAGGCAAGTGGCAATAAGGGGAAACCGGACAAACCGAGTCGTATCACTCATATACACATCCCTGTAGGGCGATAAAACGATGCCTGATCCGCAGAACATTACAATATTATCCAGGACGGTGGCCATGGGATTCTGCCAACCAGATGTCCCCGACTCTTTCTTCACAATCGGAACTCTGTAACCAAGGCGACGCCATGACCTTTCCGGCAGACTCCGTACAGAACAGACATCGCGCAGGCCTGGCTTTAATCCTGTCTGATAAATCAGCATTTTCTGGGATGAGATTCACCGCCGATCCGGACGTCGCTGCAGTCCGTTGCGTTCGATGGGGGACCAATTTTAGGATTGACCGTGGTGGACCCAATACATTGATACAACCTCAATCCATTGGTTAATGGCTCCGCAGCGAATCCGTGCGGTGCCAACTCCAATGACCGTTGTGCACGCCGTATTCCACTTCACTGATGGATCTGGTTGGACTGTTAATTGCGCTCGCCAACTGATATACCGGGACGGCATTGGGAAAACGAGACAAGTCGCGGGGAGATGCTGGAACTTCGCGCCCTCCCCCAGGGGCTTTCTCAGGGAAAAGCGCGTTTGTCTGATCAGATCAGAGCTTCATCTTCTTGAAAATGAATTCCGGGATATGGCGGATGATGTTCATGATGATCCACCAGAACCAGGGCAGGTAAACCACGTTGCACTTCTTGTCGACGGATTTGACGATGCCGGCCGCCACCTGATCGGCGCTGGCCCACAGCGGGCCGCCTTTTTCGATGCTGGCTGTCATCGGGGTATCCACAAAGCCGGGCTTGATCGTCAGCACGTGCACGCCAGATTTTGCCAGACGGTTGCGCAGGCCCTGCAGGAACACACTCACCATGCCTTTTGCCGCGCCATACACATAGTTGGACTGCCGGCCACGATCCCCCGCCACCGACGAAATCACCGCGATATCGCCCTGCCGCTGCTGCTCGAAATGATTCGCGGCGATCGTGCACAGGGAAATCACGCTCAGCGCGTTGGTTTCGATTTCGGCGCGTGCCACGTTGAACGAGGTTTCGCAGGCTTTCTGGTCCGGCAATGTGCCGTGGGCAATAAAGATGCCGTCCACCTTGCCCATGCTTTTCAGTGCGGCTTCAAAACACTGGCCGTGCAGCTCAAATGCATTGGCGTCCATGCTGAACGTGTCCACCTGGGCGGCGCCGCGTACTTTCAGGTCCTGGGCGATCTGTTGCAGTTTGCCTTCGTTGCGCGCCACCAGAAACAGTTTGTAGCCGCGCGTGGCCCACAGGCGGCAGACCGATTCGGCGATGGCGGAGGTGGCTCCGACGATAATCCAGTTTTTCATGCGTTTGCTTCCATTACCCGGCGCCAGAAACTCGAAGAGATTCCGGGATCTTTATATTGAGTGAAGGTGTCAAGGTTGGGATAGAACTGTTTGAAATGATCCGCTTTCATGTGGGCGTCCTTGGCAGGATAAATCGCACCGCCCGCCTGCACCACCACGTCGTCCAGCTGGTCGAACAGGTGCAGGGTCTTGTTGCCCTGGTAGGGAAAATCCAGCGCCAGGGTGGCCCCGGGGCGCGGGAACGACAGCAGACCCGGCGACGGTACATCG
>JBMOPR010000320.1:0-2534 GCA_049323075.1 Pseudomonadota bacterium | reverse complement strand
CGTTGAACGCAACGGCATCCCTGACAACGAATATGATGACGTCATCTTCGGCTGCGTCGACACCATCGGTCCCCTGGCCGGCGACATCGCCCGCACCTGCTGGCTGGCGGCCGGTTTGAGCCAGGAAGTGCCCGGCACCACCATCGACCGCCAGTGCGGCTCTTCGCAACAGGCAGTGCATTTCGCCGCGCAGGCCATCATGTCCGGCACCATGGACGTCGTCATCGCCGGCGGCGTGCAGACCATGACGCAGATTCCGATTTCCTCCGCCATGACCTGCGCCGAACCGCTGGGCTTTCGCGATCCGTTCACCGGCTCCAAAGGCTGGGTTGAACGCTACGGAAGCGAACCACCCACACAATTCCGCTCGGCGCAGATGATTGCGGACAAGTGGAATCTGTCGCGCAAGGATCTGGAAATCTACTCGCTGGAATCCCACAACCGCGCATTGCGCGCGATAAAGGAAGGCCGCTTCGACCGCGAAATCGTACCCCTCGCTGGCGTCAGCATGGACGAAACCCCGCGCGTCTCTACCCTGGAAAAAATGGCCGAGCTGGAATTCCTGTTCGGCTGTGACAAGGTGACTGCCGCCGTGTCGTCGCAAACCTGCGATGCAGCGTCGGCCATGCTGATCGTGTCCGAAGCCGCGCTGAAGCGCTACAACCTGACACCCCGTGCCCGCATTCATCACATGTCCGTGCGCGCGGATGATCCCATCTGGATGCTCACCGCGCCGATCAACGCCACCCAGTACGCGCTGAAAAAATGCGGCATGACTATGGCGGACATCGATCTGGTGGAAATCAACGAAGCCTTTGCGTCCGTCGTCATGGCCTGGCTGAAAGAAACCGGTTACGACCACGCCCGCACCAATGTCAACGGCGGCGCCATCGCACTGGGCCATCCGCTGGGCGCCACCGGCACCAAACTGATGACCACGCTGCTGCACGAACTGGAACGCACCGGCGGCCGCTATGGCCTGCAAACCATGTGCGAAGGCGGCGGTCAGGCCAACGTGACCATCATCGAACGTCTATAAAGAGCTGAGCGCTTATAAAGAGCCGAACGTTTGTAAGCGGAAATAATTCGAGGAAAAGACCATGAGTGGAATCTGTCAGAATCGCGTAGTGATCATCACCGGCGCCGGTGGCGGCCTGGGTGCTGCCTACGCCAAAGCGTTCGCAGCGGAAGGCGCCAACGTCGTGGTCAACGACATCAACCGCGACGCCGCCCAGCGCACCGTGGATGCGATCAAGGCTGCCGGTGGCGAGGCTGTGGTGAACACATCCAACATCACCGACTACGCCGATTCGCTCAACGCGGTGCAGCAGGCTGTGCAAACCTACGGCGATCTGCATGTGGTGGTGAACAACGCCGGCATCTGCCGCGACAAAATGTTTGCCTCCATGACGGAAGCCGACTGGGATGCGGTCATTGCAGTTCACCTGAAAGGCCATTTCTGCATTTCCAGCCACGCCGTGCAGTACTGGCGTGACCAGACCAAGCAGGGCAATAAAGTCAACGCGCGCATCATCAACACCTCGTCCGGCGCCGGCCTCAACGGTTCGGTGGGGCAGTCGAATTACGCTGCGGCAAAAGGTGGCATTGCCTCACTCACACTGAACCAGGCGGCTGAACTGAAACGCTACGGTGTCACCGCCAACGCACTGGCTCCCGCGGCCCGCACCGGCATGACCGAGCAGGTCTTCGCCGACATGATGAAAAAGCCCGAAGGCGGATTTGATCATTACGATCCTGCCAACGTCGCGCCGCTGGTGGTGTGGCTGGGCAGCGAGGAATCCGCCGCCATAACCGGCCGCGTATTTGAAGTGGAAGGCGGAAGAATTTCCATCGCCGACGGCTGGCGCACCACCCAGGGCGTCGACAAGGGCGCCCGCTGGGAGCCTGCGGAAATCGCGGCCGCCATGGACGAGCTGTTAAGCAAGGAAGTGCCGGCCCAGAAAGTATACGGCAGCTAGGCAACGGTTTTGGGGAGCCCGGACGCTACCCGTTTCTTGCCGGGCTCCCTGTTTTTTATTCAGCAATTCCAGCGGACAGCGTTATGCATTTTGCTTTCACCGATGAACAGATCATGATTCGCGATTCCGCCGAATCCTTTCTGATGGAAGTGTCCACCAGTCAGGCAGTGCGCGCGGCCATGGCCACCGACACGGGTTATGATCCCGATGTGTGGCGCAGCATCTGTCATGACCTGGGCTGGCAGTCCACCCTGATCCCGGAAGCGCATGGCGGTCTGGGGCTGGGCATTGTGGAGCTGGTGGCGCTGCAGGAACAGATGGGCCGCTTTCTGCTGTGCAGCCCGTTTTATGCCACGGTTTGTTTGGGCATTACGGCGCTGCTGGTGGCAGGCACTGAAGCGCAACAGGCAGAGTATCTGCCGAAAATCAATGCCGGCACGACGGCGACGCTGGCTTTTGCCGGCGCTGCCACAGCGCAGCAGGGTGGTCAGTGGGATGCGGCAGCGGTTGATGCCGTTTACGAACACCAGGACGATCATTTCATCCTGAACGGCA
>JBMOPR010000319.1:0-2547 GCA_049323075.1 Pseudomonadota bacterium | reverse complement strand
CGTTACTGGTAGGCACATCGGCGAAGTTGGCCAGCAGATCCTTTAATACGATGGGTACGCCGGCAAAGGGTCCCTGCGGCGGATGCCGTTGCACATGACGGCGTGCATTGGCAAACATCGGCACATTGATCGCATTGATAGCAGGATTGACCTGCAATGCACGGGCAATGGCACAGTCCAGCAGCTCCTGCGCCGTCACCTCGTTACGCCGCACCAGCTCCGCCATGGCACAGGCATCCAGCTGGCGGTATTCATCAAATCTGATCACGTCACCATATCCCCGGCCGAGAGCTCGTCCAGAAGCTGTGGCCGGCCCAGATGAAAGCCCTGTACATAATCAACGCCGATGTCGGAAACCACTTCCAGAATATCCGCATCTGACACGTACTCGGCAATGATCTTCTTGTTGAGGAAGTGCCCCATTTCAGTGATGGATTTGACCAGTGCGTAGTCCACGTCATCGCTGGCAATATTCTTGACGAAAGCACCGTCGATCTTGATGAAATCCACTGGCAGGCGCTTCAGGTAGGCATAGGATGACTGGCCGGCACCGAAATCATCCAGCGAGAACCGACAACCGATGCTGCGCATTTCCTGGATAAAATCGGCCGCATCTTCAAGGTTCGCCACTGCCGTGGTTTCAGTCACTTCAAAAATCAGTTTGTCCCGGGGGACTTCGTGGCGCACCAGATTTTCAAACATGAAATCGAGAAAGGAATCGTCATTCATCGAATGGCCAGACAGATTGATGGAAAAGCCACCCATTTTTTGTAGCATGCTGCGATTTTTCACCATCCAGCTCAACACTGTTTCTATCACCCACCGGTCCACTGCTCCCATGCGGCTGTACTCCTCGGCAGCGCGGATGAAATCTGCCGGCGGCAAATGCTCCCCCTTGTCGTCCACTACGGTCAGCAGGATTTCATAATGGGGCAGACTGCCGGAACCGGCGTCGACTGGCGCGATCTTCTGACAGCGCAGCTTCAGTGTATTCTGGTCCAGCGCGCGATTGATGCGTGCCACCCAGGACATGACTTCGTCGCGCTCCTCGATACGCGAGTCCCCTGGACGCACCACCTGGATTTCCTTGTGACCCGATTTCTTGGTGATCACCGCCGCCGATTCCACCGACCGCAACAGCTCGAGCACCTGATCATTGTGCTGGTCAAAACCTACCAGCGATACCACCGTTTCGATCACGAAGCTCTGATCGTTGGCGCTGAACCGCTTTTCCTCTACCGCCGCCTTGAATTCCGTTGCCAATAAAAAGCCTTTGTGCTCGGATTCGGTGGGCACCAGGATTGCAAACTCGTTACCACCAATGCGCCCGGCCACCATGTCATCGCTGAGCACACTGCGAATGCGCTCCCCAATTTCCCGCAGCAGGCTGTCACCCGCTTCGTAGCCGCAGGTATTGTTGATGACCTTGAACTGCAGTATATCCATATAGATCAGCACATAATACTGATTGTTGCGTTTGGAACGTGCCACGGCCTGTGCCAGACAACGCTCAAATTCCTTGCGGGTTTTCATGCCGGTCAGCTGATCATGTGCAGATTCAAATGCAAGCTGGTCGTAAATTTTCTGCACCAGTGAATCGAGCCCTTTTTCCACTGCCGGCAGGCCGGCGTCACTGAGGACCACAATGTCGCCGGATTTGAGTTTGTGCGCAACGTCGTCCAGTGAAAGATCCGCGACCTTCATGCCATGGTGATTGACGAACACAAAACGTTCCTGCTGATCGGCCACCCAGGCCAGCTGATACAGGTGCGAGGATTCCGAGAGCGCGTCAAATTCCAGCCACTGTGCTTCTTTCAGGCTGCGGGCGCGCTTCACCCAGCGCTGCAGCGTCTTGTCATCCTCTTCAGGCTGACTGACCGGTTCGTCGGTACGTATGGCAGCAGTCCAGGTCACCAGCTCAGTCCCGGCCGTCACGCCATTTTTCAGCAACGCTTCCAGCGCATCAATCAGTGTCTCATGCTTGTGCTTGGCGGAAGGGACTTTCGACAGTCCCTTGCGGATCAGTTTGACCAGCTCATCCACCTTGAAAAGCAGCGCCTGCTCGTCGTAGCGACCAGCCACCAGTCTCACGACCAGTTGATCGATCACCACCAGCGTCATTTCCCAAGCCCGGCTTTCCACGCCCTCGCGGAAAAAACACAGTCGCATCAGATCTTTCCATCCGGCCTGAATCAGATCATGCATTTCCCGGGGAATCAGGACATCACCCAGACGCCGCGCCAGTTCCCGCTCAACCCGTTCATTGCCCAGCCTCACCCGCTGCTGGCCTTCGCATGCCTCTGTCACCCGCGCCACGTTGCGCTCGATGATTTTCTTTTCCCGCTCCACCAGTTTGTCGAGTTTACCCAGAGCGGTGTCGAAAACAGCGTTGTCTTCCTGCGGCGCTTCCAGCACCAGGCGGATACTGTCTACGATGGCAGACCGGTTAGCCTGAATATTCACGCTGTCACGATCAGCCAGCAGCGACACGTAATTCACCATCTGCCGAGCCGGATGATAATCCACGGAAAAGAGCTTCGGGTCCTG
>JBMOPR010000318.1:1383-2559 GCA_049323075.1 Pseudomonadota bacterium | reverse complement strand
TTGCGCACATCCCGGCGCAGATCGCGGTTGGTACCGGCAATCAGCTGGAATTCCGAATGCACCGGTTTGTCCGATCCCAGCGGCAGGAATTGTTTGTCCTCGATGGCACGCAGCAGCATGGCCTGCTCGTCGGCGCCCAGTTCGCCGATTTCATCGAGAAACAGCACGCCGCCATGGGCGCTTTTCAGCAAACCATCCCGTGCGGCCGCAGCACCGGTGAAGGCACCTTTATGATGACCAAACAGCGCGGACATGGCGTTATCGCCCCGCAGGGTGGCGCAGTTGATCTCGACAAAGGCGCCTTCCACCTGCCGCCGCAGTTTCTTCAGCTCGTAAATGCGCCGCGCGAGCTGGGACTTTCCCGCGCCAGTGGGGCCGGTAATCAGCATGGGTGCACGCGACTGGATCGCGACTTTCTCGATTTGCGCCACCATATTGTTGAACGCCTTGTTGCGCGTCTGGATGCCGGCCTTGAGGTAATCGGTGCCTTCCAGATGTTCCTGCTTGAAGCGCGAGGCAATCTCGTCATAGCGGGAGAGATCCAGATCTATCACCTGAATCGGATAATGCTGCCTGTCATCGAGCTTGGGCGAACTTTGCAGTAGCTTGCCGGGAAACAGGCGCGCCTCGGTCACCAGAAAGATGCAGATCTGCTGGATGTGGGAACCGGTGGTGATATGAAAGTAGTAGTCGTTGCGCGACTGGCTGAACGCCTGCTTTTTCAGAAAGCTGGACAGGGTCAGGTAGACCGACGCCAGATCCCAGGGCGAATCGAAATTCAGATTGAGCGCTTCCACCTTAGTGTCGGGGGAGAGCGCCTGGATGTCCGCGATCAGATCCCTGGCCAGGTCTGCCTCGGCGTCGTTGTGCAACAGGCAGAAGTGGTCGATCGGCATTTCATCCTGCTGGAACAGCGCAACGGTGGGCCGCCATTTTTCCCAGCGGCTGTCCCAGCGCCCGCGCCGCCGGCTGGCCCGGTCCATCACGCTGCCCAGAATGCCGAATACCACTGTTTTATTGGCCATGCTTTGCGCCTATTCATAAAGATATTCTGATTATCGTATTAGATATTGATTGAGACGTCCAGACTTGGCGGCAAGCGCAGAATTTTTTGCGTAACCAGAATTTATATTTATTAATATCAATAGATTAGTGAAATGTTTGGCGACCTGGCTT
>JBMOPR010000318.1:0-1373 GCA_049323075.1 Pseudomonadota bacterium | reverse complement strand
ATAGCAATATGGCGAACAAGACACTGTTCGGATCGACCCGGGGTAATGCAATGCCGATGGCGGATACCCTGAATAACGCCGGTGGACTTGCGTACCGACTGCAGGCAGAAGAAGCGCTGGCGCAATATGCGGTGACCGGGTGTTTCAACAACACGTTTTACGCCAATGCGGATGAACAGCTGGATGCGGTGTTGACGCTGACCAACCAGGTGGACGCTATCTTTGTTGCCAAGCTGGCGGTGTATGCCCGCCAGACGGCTCACATGAAAGACATGCCGGCGTTGCTGCTGGCGATGTTGGCCAATCGGTCGCCGGAATTGTTCAAGCAGGTTTTTGATCGGGTGATCGACAACGGCGCTATGCTGCGTAATTTTGTCCAGATCATGCGGTCCGGTGTAACCGGTCGCAAGTCACTGGGTACGCTGCCGAAGCGGATGGTGCAAAACTGGATCAACAACCGTTCGGAGGCTGTGTTGCTGGCGGCTTCGGTGGGAAATCAGCCATCGCTGGCCGATGTGTTGAAGCTGGCCCGCCCGCGTCCGCAATCGGCGCAACGGGAAGCATTTTACGGTTACTTGATTGGTAAGCCGGTCGATGCGGCGTTGTTGCCGGATTGCGTACAGCAGTATGAAGCGTTCAAGCAAACCGGTGCCGGCCCGATGCCGGATGTGGACTTTCGTCTGCTGACAGCGCTGCCGTTGCAAGCCGAACACTGGGTGCAGATCGCCCGCAACGCGGGATGGCAGATGACACGCATGAATTTGAATACCTTTGCCCGGCACGGTGTGTTCAACCAGAACGGTATGGTGAAAATGATCGCTGACCGCCTGCGTGACGAAAAGCGGGTGCAGAAGGCGCGCGTATTTCCCTATCAGCTGATGACCGCCTACAAAATGGCGGATGAGCAGGTGCCCGCAGCGGTTCGGGATGCATTGCAGGATGCAATGGAGATCGCGCTGCGTAACGTACCAACACTGGATGGACATGTTTATGTGTGTCCGGATACCTCCGGTTCAATGGGCCAGCCCGTAACGGGATACCGAAAAGGTGCCAGCACCAAGATCCGTTGCGTGGATGTGGCGGCATTGATCACGGCCGCGCTGCTGCACGGAAACCGGGATGCGGTCGCAGTGCCATTTGATACCCAGGTTCATGACCTGTATTTGAACCGTCGTGATTCTGTGCTGTGCAATACCGGCAAACTTGCGGCGCTGGGTGGTGGTGGAACCGATTGTTCGGCGCCGCTGCGCTGGTTGAATCAGCGTTCAGACAAGGTGGATCTGGTGGTGCTGGTGTCGGATAACGAGTCCTGGTTCGATCCTGCCAGCAACAACAGCTGGATGGCGCGACGCTCCACGCCGGTCATGCGCGAA
>JBMOPR010000317.1:0-23144 GCA_049323075.1 Pseudomonadota bacterium | reverse complement strand
CTGGATTGAATCCACCACCATCACCTTGGGCTGCTCTTTCGCGGCGGTGGCGAGGATATTTTCGATGCTGGTTTCCGACATGATGCGCAGCGCATCCATGGGCAGGTCCAGCCGGCGGGCCCGCAGTGCCACCTGCTGCAGGGATTCCTCACCGGTGATATAGAGGGCGGGCAGGCGCGAGGCCAGATGGGTCATGGTCTGCAGCAGGATGGTGGACTTGCCGATGCCAGGATCGCCGCCGATCAGCACCACCGAGCCCTCCACCAGGCCGCCGCCCAGCACCCGGTCCAGTTCCGCCGAGCCGGATGCCACCCGCGGCACGTCCACCAGCGCCACTTCCGCCATGGTGGTGACCTTGCGCGCCTCCCCCGCCCAGCCGGCTTTTGCGCCCTTGCCAGTGCGAGGGCCCATGCCGTGGTCGGGATTGAACTCGGTCAGCGTATTCCAGGCGCCGCAGTCGGTGCACTGTCCCGCCCACTTGGCGAACACACTGCCGCAGTCATTGCAGACATACTGGGTCTTGGCCTTGGCCATGTTTGGCATTCCTTTTCAGGCGATGATTCAGGAGGTGACGATGCTCAGACACACCAGCGCACCGAAATAATAGGCGGGCGCCATCAGCACAATGCCCAGCAGCCAGGTACTGGAATCGGGCTGCAACTCCGAATCCTCAGACATGTTGAGGTATTCCGGCAGTTTGGTGCGCACGCGCTTGAGGGTATACAGATCCCAGAACAGGACAAACACGTACATGAGAATCGTGGACGGCGTGTTGAAGGGCACGGTGTCCGGCATCCAGTAGGCGAATATGAATGCGATGCTGAGGAGAGTGGAGACCAGGCCGCCTACCGGATGCAACCAGTCGTTTTCCAGCTGCCGCAGCATATAGACCCCTACCGGCAGGGAGATCACCATGAACGCGATGTAGAGCGTCACCCAGAACGGCATGTCAGCCCGCCGCGTAGATGCGCTCGACCCGGTCGGTGACCTGGCACAGCAGCTCGTAATTGATGGTGCCGGCCCAGCGCGCCACCCATTCCACCGGCAGCCCCCGGCCCCACAGAATCACCGGCGTTTCCAGCGTGGCATCGGGCACATTGCTGATATCCACCGTCAGCATGTCCATGGACACCCGGCCCACCAGCGGGCAACGCTGGCCCTTGATCAGCACGAAGGCTTCCGGCGACACGTGACGCGGGTAGCCGTCACCATATCCAATTGCCACCACCCCGATGGGTGTGTCTTTGGCCGCACGCCAGGTGGCGCTGTAGCCGACAGTTTCCCCGGCCGGCACCACCGACGTCGAGATGATGCGGGATTCCAGTTGCATCGCCGGTTGCAGACTGAGTTCCTCCGCACTGGCTTCTGCCAGCGGCGTGGCGCCATACAGCATCAGGCCGGGGCGCACCCACTGGAACTGGAACGCCTCGCCCCGCAACAGACCGGCCGAATTGGCCAGGCTGCTTTGGACTGCGCCCGTTGTATGCACCAGCGCGGCGAAACCCTCCCGCTGAACGCGGTTGAGGGGGTGGTCTGCGTCATCCGCGCAGGCCAGATGGCTCATCAGCCGGATTTCATTCACGCTGGCGCAGGCACGCAACTGATCCCACACCTGGGTGCAAGCGGTGAGCGGAATGCCCAGCCGGTGCATGCCAGTATCCACTTTCAACCACACCACCAGCGGTTGCGACACCGCCACCCGCTGCAACAATGCCAACTGCCAGAACTGGTGTACCACGATCTGGAACCGGTGCTGTGCGGCCAGCTGCAGTTCCTCGGCGCTCATCACGCCTTCCATCAGCAGGATCGGCTGGGTGATGCCCGCCCGCTGCAGCACCAGTGCCTCGCCAAAGGTCGCCACGCCGAAAGCGTCGGCCTCGCGCAGCGCCTGCGCCACGGCCACCGCACCATGCCCGTAGCCATCCGCCTTCACCACCGCCAGCACCTGACTGCCGGGCGCACGCTCGCGCACCAGGCGGAAATTGTGTTGCAGGGCGCGCAGGTCGATCACCGCGCGGGTGCCGCGACTCATGGGGGTCAGTATTCTCCGTAGGAATTGTGGGCCAGATCTTCAAAACGGGTGTAACGGCCCAGAAACGCCAGCCGGACGGTGCCGATGGGGCCGTTCCGCTGTTTGCCGATGATGATTTCCGCGATGCCCTTGTCTTCCGAATCCTCGTTATAGACCTCATCACGGTAAATGAACATGATGATGTCCGCGTCCTGCTCGATTGCACCGGATTCCCGCAGGTCCGACATGACCGGGCGCTTGTTCGGGCGCTGCTCCAGACCCCGGTTCAGCTGCGACAGCGCCACCACCGGGCAGTTCATCTCTTTTGCCAGGCCTTTCAGCGAACGGGAGATTTCCGAAATCTCGTTCACCCGGTTTTCCGCGCCAGGCACCTGCATCAGCTGCAGGTAGTCCACCATGATCAGGCCCAGGTCGCCCTGGTCCCGCGCCACACGGCGGGCGCGGGCGCGCAGTTCAACGGGGCTGAGGCCGGCGGAATCATCGATGAACAGCTTCTGCTCCGCCAGCAGGCTCACGGCCGAACTGAAACGGGGCCAGTCATCTTCCTCCAGCTTGCCGGACGTCACCCGCGACATGTCGATGCGTCCCAGAGACGCCAGCATCCGCATCACAATCTGCTCGGCGGGCATTTCCATACTGAACACCAGCACCGGTTTGCCGGTGCGGATCAGCGCATTCTCCGCCATGTTCATCGAAAACGTGGTTTTACCCATGGCCGGACGGGCCGCCACGATCACCAGTGCGCCACCCTGCAGGCCCGAGGTCTTTTCATCCAGATCGGTAAACCCGGTGGGAATACCGGTAATCTTGTCGTCGGACTTGAACAGTTGATCGATGCGGTCGACGGTCGCCTTCAACACCTGCTTGATCGGCACCGGACCGGCCCCCTTGGAGCCCTGCTCGGCGATGTTGAACACCTTGCGCTCGGCCTCGTCCAGCAGTTCGGAGGACGAACGACCTTCCGGGCGGAACGCCGACTCCGCAATCTCGTTCGACACCTGAATCATCTGCCGCAGCACAGAACGTTCACGCACGATGTCGGCATAGGCCTTGATGTTGGACGCACTGGGCGTATTTTTCGCCAGCAGCGCCAGATAGGCCATGCCGCCGCTCTCATCCAGAATACCGGCGTTGTCGAGGGCTTCGCCCAGGGTCACCACATCGAACGGCTTGCTCAACTCTGCCAGCTGCGAGATGGCGCGAAAAATCAGCCGATGATCGCGGCGGTAAAAGTCCACGTCTGTTACCAGCTCGGCCACGTCGTCAAAGGCGTTGTTGTCCAGCATCAGACCGCCCAGCACAGATTGCTCGGCTTCGATGGAATGGGGCGGCACCTTGATGGACGCGGTTTCGATATCCGAGTCCAGTTGCAGCTCGATGGGAAAATCACTCATGGCAGGCGAATTCGGACAGTAGGAAAACGGGAAAGTGGAGCAAGTGTAACGGCTGGTTTGCAAAACGCGCAACGAAGTTGGCAGGAAGATCAGGGCCGTTCAGCGGAATGAGCAAGCACAGCAGACAACAGATTACATAACGCCTGAACAGCACGTCTCACGCACGAACACGCAGACCTGGAAACAAAGGCGGGGACATCCGCACTTACTGCGCACATGCACTTGTGAACGAGACATAAACAACAAAACTCCGGCCTCCACACAGGAAACCAGAGTTTTGCAGGGCGTGACAGAAATACCTGGCCGAAGCCAGTTTATTCCGGAACGACCGACACCTTGATGGTGGCTGCCACGTCACTGTGCAACTGCAGGGTGATTTCGTAATCACCCACGGCGCGGATCAGGCCGTTCGGCATCAACACTTCAGCTTTGGCCACTTCCAGACCAGCGGCGGTCACAGCGTCTGCGATGTCACGGGTACCCACAGAGCCGAACAGCTTGCCTTCGTCACCGGCCTTGGCCGACACGGTCACTGCAGCAATCGCGATCAGCTTTTCCGCGCGCGCCTGGGCGGCGGCCAGCTTCTCGTTAGCCTGCTTTTCCAGCTCGGCGCGACGCTCTTCGAAGAACTTGATGTTGTTCTCAGTGGCAGGAACTGCCTTGCCCTGAGGGATCAGAAAGTTACGACCATAGCCGGAGCGCACTTTCACTTTATCGCCCAGGTTACCCAGATTACGGGTTTTTTCCAACAGAATGACGTCCATCACGCATACCTCTTTGTTTTGAATCGGCCCGCCCTCAGGGACGGGCTGTTCCAATTCGTTTTCTGAAATCGATAAAACTGTCCATGATCGCGGCGGCGATCAGCACCATGAAGGCCGGGCCCGCCAGCAACACCAGTGTCAGGTAGAAAAACACCAGCGGCGTACGCTTACCTGCGCGCAGCCCCACCAGTCCATGCGCCAGGCCAAGGCCGGCGAACAGCAGCGGCAGCACCAGCACGGGCAACAGCACCGCCGCCGCACTGAACCACTGGGTGATCAGCATGGCCAGCACCAGTGCCATGGTGGCCGGCCGGGGCATCCGCAGGTCGTGAAACTCAGCGCGAAATCCGCCGGGGTTGTACAACCTGGCCTGCACCCAGCGCGCCAGCAGCAATGCCACTTGCGCGGACAGGGCGGTCACCAGCCCCATGCCTTCCACCACGATGTTGCGGGGTTCCACCTGCGCCATCAGCGGTTGTGGACTGGCCTGTCTAAGCTCGTCGAAAAATGGTGCAACCAGCTTTGCCAGCTCATCAAACCGTTCCGGTAGCCACTGCAGCAGCAACGCCATATACAGGCTCGCCACCAGACTGATGGTCACCAGCGCCATGGCCAGCGACCGGCTGTTGGCCAGTACCAGGGCACCGGCCAAACCTGCCAGCACAGCGCCCACCTGCGACACGTCGCCACTGTTCCAGTGCACCGCCAGCGCCACTATCAGCGCTCCGACCAAGGGCCAGAACGCATCAATGACGCTGCGTCGCAAGGCCACCAGTGCCACAACCGACACTGACGTCCAGGCAAGCGGGGTCAACAACCCCAGCATCGCCGCAGCTGCGAGCGCATTGAAGCGCCCGCTCATGATCCATTGCGCCAGCCGTACCATCACTGGACCATCACTGGCTTGGGGATCAGTTTACTTGTGTGAATCAGAGTACGGCAGCAGAGCCAGGGCACGGGCGCGTTTGACGGCGCGGGCCAGCTGACGCTGATATTTCGCACTGGTGCCGGTGATGCGGCTGGGTACGATTTTGCCGGTCTCGGTAATGTAGTTCTTCAGGGTGTCCAGATCCTTGTAATCGATCTCGACCACCTGTTCAGCGGTAAAACGGCAGAATTTTCTGCGGCGGTAAAAGCGTGCCATGTTCGGCTCCTTCAACGTAATTCAATTTGCTGTGCGTGGAGTACCAGCTGGGTGGCGGCTGTGTCTTTGTAATGGGACCGGGCCAGAAAGCCCGTCACCATCACTCGGTCACTGACAGCCAGCGCGTGCAGGCGCGACACCATCGTCTCGCCCCGTGCTTCCACCTTGATACGGCAGAGCACTTCCCGCGCGGCCCCCGCCTCTTCCTGGCGGGATCGGTGTTCCAGCATGAAACTCTGATGGGGAACACCGGCCGGGGTGTAACGGAGCCCGAAGAGTTCCGTCACGGTACCACTCAGAACCAGTTGATTGGTTTCCACTGCAGCGGTTCTTGGCCTCTGTTATTCGTCAGAAGCCGCCTCGTCGTCTGCATCATCTTCGTCGTCAGCGTCGTCTTCCAGGGCAGCGCGGGCAGGTGCTTCGCCGCGATTGTCGCCGGATTTGGACAGCGCAGACTGCTCGGTGACGGCATCATCACGACGGATGACCATGTTGCGCAGAACCGCGTCGTTGAACTTGAAGTTGCTGGTGAGTTCGTCCAGCACTTCCTGGGAACATTCGATGTTCATCAGGATGTAGTGTGCCTTGTGAACTTTATTGATGGGGAATGCCAGTTGGCGACGGCCCCAGTCTTCCAGACGGTGAACTGCACCACCGCCTTCAGCGATCTGGCCTTTGTAACGCTCAACCATCCCGGGGACCTGTTCGCTCTGGTCCGGGTGAACCATAAACACGATTTCGTAATGTCTCATGGACATGCTCCTTACGGATTAAAGCCTTCTGCCCGCGGAATGCGCCAGTAAGGCAAGGAGTAAACACATACTAACTAATTGCCTGCGACGAGGGTCGCCGAAGGATCGCGCATTCTATAGAAGACGGGGGGCGATGGCAAGGAAAGCGCTACAGGCGCTGGCGCAGGGCCTCGAACAGGCAGATGCCGGCGGCGACGGAGACGTTGAGACTTTGCACGTCGCCGCGCATGGGGATATAGGCGAGCTGGTCGCAGGTTTCGCGGGTCAGGCGGCGCAGGCCGCTGCCCTCGGCGCCCATGACGATGGCGATGGCGCCTTTCAGGTCGGTGTCGTAAAGGCTTTTGGCGGTGGCATCCAGCTCGGTACCGATCAGCCAGATATTGCGTTCCTGCAATTGCTGCAGGGTGCGGGCGAGATTGGTGACCTGCACGAACGGCACCACCTCCGCTGCGCCCACCGCCACCCGCCGCACCACGGGGGTGAGACCGGCGGATTTGTCCCGGGTGGTGATCACGGCATCCACCCCGGCGGCATCGGCACTGCGCAGGCAGGCGCCCAGGTTATGGGGATCGGTAACGCTGTCGAGCACCAGCAGGAAGGCCGGCCCCTGCTTGCGATCCAGCAGCTCGAACAGCTGGTTGTCGTCGAGGGGCTGCGACAGCCGGCAACGGGCGGCGGCACCCTGATGATTGGCATCGGGAAACTGGCTGTCCAGCTGCTGCTTGCCGACCCGCTGACAGCTGACGCCGGCCTTTTGCGCCAGTTTTGCCAGCTCATTCAGGCGCTGGTCATCGCGGCTTTCCTGCAGCTTCAGCTCCAGCATCCGCTCGGGATGCTTTTTCAGAACCGCCGCGACGGTGTGAATGCCGTACAACCATTCCGGCTTGGACATGCGGGATCTTCCTCTTCAAAGCGGGCGGGCGGCATTCTGGCCGGTGGCGGACGGATTGGCAACCGCGCCCACCATGAGTCGTGACCGCTCAGCGTTTTTTCTTCTTGCCTTTTTTGGGGCCCTGCGACTTGGGCGGGCCCGCTTTGGAAGCCACCGCCTTCTTGCCGGCCGCCGTCTTGCCCTTGCCAGCTGGCTTGCCACCGGCAGACGCCCTGGCTCCACCCGACTTGCCTTTCTTGCCGTCGGCGAGTTTCTTGCCTTCCCGTGCCGCCTCGTCCCGCGCCTTGCTGCGGGGCGCAGCGGATTTCTCACCGCCGCTATCCTTGCTCCAGCGCTGACGGCGGCCACCGGCCAGCAGTTCGAAGTCGATCTTGCGATCGTCCAGATTCACTTTCGCCACCCGCACGGTGACGGCCTCGCCCAGCGCGAACACCATGCCGGTGCGCTCGCCAGTGAGGCGGTGATGGACTTCGTCGAAGTGGTAATAGTCATTGCTCAACGCACTGACGTGCACCAGGCCTTCCACGAAAATATCGCTGAGTTCGACGAACAGGCCGAAGTTGGTGACGCCATTGATGATGCCCTTGAATACATCGCCGATCTTGTCGCTCATGTACTCGCACTTGAGCCAGCCCACCACGTCGCGGGTGGCTTCGTCAGCACGCCGCTCAGTCATGGAGCACTGTTCACCCAGCATGATCATGTGGGAGGTGTCATAAGGCAGGATCTGCGATTGCTCAATCACCGGCGCATCATCAGTGCGGACTGCAACCGTGGCGTCATTGCCGCTACGGATGAAATAGCGGATAGCGCGATGCACCAGCAGATCGGGATAACGGCGGATCGGCGAAGTGAAATGGGCATATGCAGCATACGCAAGGCCAAAGTGGCCCTTGTTTTCCGGCGAATACACCGCCTGATTCATGGAGCGCAGCATGACGGTCTGGATCATGTCGTAATCCGGACGACCCTTGATGGTTTCCAGTACGCGCTGAAAATCATCGGGGCCGGGACGGGACTTCGCCTCGAACGGAATATTCAGTTCCTTGAGGAAGGTGCGCAGTTTTTCCAGCTTCTCTTCCTTCGGCCCCTCGTGAATGCGGTACAGCGCGGGCAGCTTGTATTTCTGCAGCAGTTTCGCGGCGGACACATTTGCACACAGCATGCACTCTTCAATGATGCGGTGGGCATCGTTGCGATGGGTGGGCACTATTTTTTCGATCTTGCGATTGGCGCCGAAAATAATGCGGGTCTCGACGGTGTCGAAATCGATGGCACCGCGCTCGTTTCGCTGCTCATGCAACGCATGATAAAGATCGTAGAGATTCTCCAGGTGCGGCACCAGCGGTGCATATTGCTGGCGCAGAGCCTGGCCTTCCTCGGAATCGGCTTCCTGCAGGATCTTGCCGACCTTGGTGTAGGTGAAGCGGGCGTGGGAACAGATCACCGCTTCCATGAAGCTGAAGCGGGTGACATTGCCAGCCTTGCTGACGTGCATCTCGCACACCAGCGCAAGACGATCCACCTGGGGATTCAGCGAACACAAACCGTTCGACAGCGACTCCGGCAGCATCGGCACCACATGCTCGGGGAAATACACCGAGTTGCCGCGCCGCTGTGCTTCCACGTCCAGCGCATCGCTGGGATGCACGTAATGGGACACGTCGGCAATCGCCACCAGCAGGCGCCAGCCGCCACCTTTTTTCTTTTCGCAGAAAACGGCGTCGTCGAAATCCTTGGCGTCCTCACCGTCGATGGTAACCAGCGGTGTCTGGCGCAGGTCGAAGCGGTGGGCGTAATCCTTCTTCACCAGCTCGCCGGTGAATTTCTTGGCGGCGGCCAGCACGTCGTCGGGCCACACATGGGGAATGTCGTAGTTGCGGATGGCAACGTCAATTTCCATGCCCGGCGCCATGTGCTCGCCGATGATTTCAATCACCCGGCCCTGCGCCTGGAAACGGTAGGTAGGCTGCTCGGTGATTTCCACCATCACGAACTGGCCGCTCCTGGCGCCCAGGTCGGCACCGGGGGGAATCAGGATGTCCTGGTTGATGCGACGGTTTTCCGCGGCGACGAAACCAATATCGTTGTCACGGAAGAAGCGTCCCACCACCTGGAGGGTATTGCGTTCCAGCACCTCGACGACAGTGGCTTCGCGACGGCCGCGATGGTCGATGCCACTCTGGCGCACCAGCACACGGTCGCCGTCGAAGCCGCAACGCATCTGGCGTGCGCTGAGGAACAGGTCGTCGCTGCCATCGTCAGGCTTGAGGAAACCGAAACCATCGCGATGACCGATGATCACACCGGTAATCAGATCCATCTTGTTGGTGACGCCATAGGCGCCACGCCGGTTCAGCATCAGCTGCCCGTCGCGCTCCATTGCCTTCAGGCGGCGGCGCACGGCTTCAACCGGCTCTTCCTCATGGACACCGAGTTCGGCACAGATCTGGCGGTGGGTCAGCGGGCGGCCACGGTCTTCCAGCAATTCCAGGATGTATTCGCGGCTGGGGATGGGGTTTTCGTATTTTTTTGCTTCGCTATCGAGGTTCGGATCATCCGACCAGGACCAGTTTGTCATGCACTGTATCCCTGTGAAATTCGTGTATTTGGGGCACTCTAGGCAGTTGGGATGTGATTTACAAGTGAAGGTTTGCTTTTGTTCGGCACCCTGTCAGTGTAGACAGCGAATGCCAGCGCAGGGGCTGGTTGAACTTTTTTTGCGGCAGGGGTTTGACAGGCACACCGCAAACCGTTAAATTTTGCGCCCTCAGCCGAGGTGGTGAAATTGGTAGACACGCTAGCTTCAGGTGTTAGTGGCTTTACGGCCGTGAAGGTTCAAGTCCTTTCCTCGGCACCATCTTAAAAAACCCGGATCCGCAAGGTTCCGGGTTTTTTATTGCCTGCACGAACCGCCTTTCCCGCCTATGCCAGCCCTTCGTCGCTCGCCCCGCCAATCCGGTTGAGCGGAATCTTCAGGTAGCGAGTGCCGTTGGCGGCCGGCTCCGGCATATGGCCACCGCGAATGTTCACCTGCAACGCCGGCAGGATCAGTGCTGGTGCCGACAGCCGGCTGTCGCGCTCTTTGCGGTCCGCCACGAATGCTGCCTCCGTCACCCCGTCATGGACCAGCAGGTTATGGGCACGCTGTTCCGCCACCGTGCTTTCCCAGGCAGGCGGGCGACCGCCCGGCCGATAATCGTGACAGAGGAACAGGCGGGTGTCCGCCGGCAGCGCCAGGATGCGACGGATGGAGCGGTAGAGGGTAGCCGCGTCGCCACCGGGAAAATCCGTCCGCGCGGTGCCGTAATCCGGCATGAACAGGGTATCCCCTACGAACACCGCATTACCTACCCGGTAACTGACACACGCATTCGTGTGGCCGGGAGTATGCAGAACCTCAATCTTCATATCCCCCAGGGCGAGACTGTCGCCGTCCCGCAACAGGCGATCAAACTGGCTACCGTCGGCCGGCACCTCACCCTCAACACCAAACAGCCGGGCAAAATGCTGCTGCACCTCCCGAATGTGCTCACCAATGCCCACCTGCCCACCCAGTCGCCGCTTGAGCCATTGCGCGGCAGACAGGTGGTCCGCATGCGCATGGGTTTCCAGAATCCATTCCACCCGCAGTTTCCGCGACGCTACGAAATCCAGAATCCTCTGCGCGGAATGGGTGGCCACCCGCCCGGCGCGGGCATCGTAGTCCAGCACCGGGTCAATGATGGCGCAGGCCGGATGGCCGTCGCCATGCACAACATAACTGATGGTAAAGGTGTCGGGATCGAAAAAGGGTTCAACCAGGGGATTCACTGCAGGCACCTCATCGAAAGGAATCAGGTCGTCTGAATGGCCTCACACAAAGACCATTGCGCAAACGGGATTCTTCCAATATATTAGAAACATCTAAATTAGTAAAAACTATTTTAATGAGACGCTGAAGCGAGTACTGATGATGCCAACACCCGCTGCCTGCCCCCCTGCGCCGCCTGACCGGGCCGATCTGCGGTCAATGCAGGCCCATGCGCAGCAGGCGGCGGACCTGATGCAGGCCCTGTCCAGCCCGCACCGGCTGCTGGTATTGTGCGCCCTGGCGGAACAGGAACTGCGCGTGAGTGACCTGAACGCACGCCTGCCGCTGTCACAGTCCGCGCTGTCCCAGCATCTGGCGCTGCTGCGCAAGCTGGGGCTGGTCAATACCCGCCGGCAATCCCAGACCATTTACTATTCGATCGCCGACGGCCCGGCACTCGCGATCATCCAGCTGCTGCACACCCATTTCTGCAGCAGCCCGAATCCAACCCCAGACCAAGGATCTTCCCATGTTTAAAGATACGCCCCTGCGCCTGCCCAATCTGTGCAATCCCAATCCCGACCTGTTCTGCGGCGGAATGCCCAGCCCCGACGATCTGCGAAGCGCAAAGAAAGCCGGAATCCGCACCGTGGTCAACCTGTGCCAGCCACAGGAGACACCTCCCTACGAAGCCAGCCTGGCGCAGGAACTGGGCCTGCAATATGTGCAGATTCCGGTGGGCGGTCCACCCGACCTGACTGAAGCCAAGGCCCGCGAACTGGCAGCCGTGGTAGACAACTGTGCCAACCATCCGGTGCTGATTCACTGCATGAGCGGCAACCGGGTAGGCGCCCTGCTGGCGCTGAAAGCCAGCTTTGCGGACGGTGCCTCGGCTCAGGAAGCCCTGCAGTTCGGCCGCGCCAGCGGATTGAAGGCGCTGGAGCCAGCGGTGTGGCAGATTGTATCCAGCCGCACGGCGACGGCAGGCTGAACCGTGCTGGCGGCGATCCTGGGCCTGATTGCCGGCCTGGTGCTGGGGCTCACCGGCGCCGGTGGCTCGGTACTGGCGGTGCCGTTGCTGATGTGGGGCATGGGCTGGACGTTGCCGCAGGCTGCGCCGGTGGCACTGCTGGCAGTAAGCGCGTCCGCCACCCTGGGTACCTATACCGCCTGGCGCCAGAAAATCGTGCGCTACCGTGCCGCACTGGTGATGGCCGCCACCAGCATGATCACGGCACCGCTGGGGTTGAAGGCCGCCGCTACACTGCCACGGGATTGGCTGACCGGGCTGTTCGCCGGTGTACTGGTACTGATTGCCGCACGCCTGTGGCAGCAAACGCGGACTCAGCCTGAAGAAACCCGCGTCGTCCGTGCCGCACTGCAGGGTGCCACCATCAATGGCAAGGCACCGCTGTGCGAACTCAACCCGGACACCGGCCGCCTGCGCTGGACCCGACCCTGCACCCTGGCCATCACCGGCAGCGGCGCCAGCACCGGCTTTCTGGCGGGACTGCTGGGGGTGGGTGGCGGCTTCGTTATCGTTCCCGCCCTGCGACTGTTCACCAACCTGCCATTCCATTCTGCCGTTGCCACCTCGCTCATGGCCATCGCGCTTACCAGCGCAGGCACGGCAGCGATATCCATCGCCAGCGGCCACGATCTGCCCTGGCTCATCGCCCTGCCCTTCATGGCCGGCGCCCTTTCCGGCATGCTGGCGGGACGCATCCTGGCTCCCAGGGTGGCTGGACCGCGACTGCAACAGGGTTTTGCACTGCTGATGCTGGTGGTGGCAGCAGGAATGGGTTTGAAAGCGGCGGGGTTACTGCCATTCTGAGCGTCGTTGCTTCACCGGAGACCGCACCTGCACCACCTTTCATTCAACTCAACGCGCTCAACCCCATATAATGATCCCCATGAGATCGGATACAGCTACGTAGGATGCCCCGTATTACATGAAAATTCCCAAACGACTGCAGCCCCTGGTCGATGATGGCCTGGTAGATGAAGTGCTGCACTCACTCAAGAGCGGCAAAGAGGCCGACGTGTTCGTCGTGCGCTGCGGCGAAGAGATCCGCTGCGCCAAGGTCTACAAGGAAGCAACCAAGCGCAATTTCCGCAATAACGCCCAGTACCAGGAAGGCCGCAACGTGCGCGGCAGCCGCCAGGCACGGGCGATGGAAAAGGGCTCGCGTTACGGCCGCAAAGAGGCCGAGGAAGCCTGGCTGAATGCGGAAGTCGATGCCCTGTACCGCCTTGCCGCCGCCGGCGTCACGGTGCCGCAGCCGTTCGGTTACTTTGAAGGCGTGCTGCTGATGGAGCTGGTCACCGATGAAGACGGCAATGCCGCGCCGCGACTGGGCGACGTCGAATTCAGCGCCGAGACCGCGCGCGAACTGCATGGCGTGATGATCAGCGAAATCGTGCTGATGCTGTGTGCCGGCCTGGTGCATGGTGACCTGTCGGAATACAACGTGCTGATCGGCCCTGACGGTCCCGTCATCATCGACCTGCCCCAGGCGGTTTTTGCCGCCGGCAACAACAATGCCTTCAGCATGCTCGCGCGCGATGTCCAGAACATGTCGAATTATTTCGGCCAGTTCGCGCCGGAGCTGATCGGTACGGACTATGCGGAAGAAATCTGGGATCTGTATAAACGCGGCGAACTGGAGGATGCCACCGAGCTCACGGGTGTCGTAACGCGCAGCGAGGAAAAAATCGACATAGACAACCTGATGCGCATCATTGAAGACGCCCGTCGCGAGGAAGAAGCAAGACAGCGCCGCGCCCGCGAAGCCGAATCAGGCGAATCCGGCGAGTAACCCGCTCCACTGCAATCGGATTTGGGCCGCAACAAAAAAGGGGCACTCCAGGTTGGAGAGCCCCTTTCTGTTTTCATCAAAACGAAATCAGAACGGATTGCGCAGGATGATGGTTTCCACGCGGTCCGGACCGGTGGAGATGATGTAGATGGGCGCGCCCACCGCCGCTTCCAGCGTCTTGATGTATGAGATGGCATTGGCCGGCAACTCGTCCACGCTCTTCACACCGAAAGTGGATTCCTTCCAGCCCGGCACTTCTTCATACACCGGCACCAGACCGTCGTAATCCGCCGCGTCCACCGGGAAGCTTTCGATCATCTTGCCGGACGCATCCTTGTAACCCACGCAGATGCGGATCACATCGAGACCATCCAGCACATCCAGCTTGGTCAGGCAGATGCCGCTCACCGAGTTGATCTGGATGGCACGGCGCAGCGCCACTGAATCGAACCAGCCACAGCGGCGGGTGCGGCCGGTGGTGGTGCCGTATTCGTGGCCTTTTTCCCGCAGATGATCACCCACATCATCAAACAGCTCGGTGGGGAACGGGCCGGAACCGACGCGGGTGGTGTAGGCCTTGGTGATGCCCAGCACATAATCCAGATACAGCGGGCCGTAACCGGAACCCGTGGCAGTGCCGCCAGCGCTGGTGTTGGACGATGTCACGAACGGGTAGGTACCGTGATCAATATCCAGCAGGGTGCCCTGCGCGCCTTCGAACAGGATGTTGTCACCCGCCAGACGATGTTGATGCAGGATCTCCGCCACGTCCGCCACCATCGGCTTCAGCTGCTCACCCATCAGCATGGTGTCGTCGAGGGTTTTCTGGAAATCGATCGTCTCGGACTTGTAGTAATTCTTCAGCACGAAGTTGTGGTAATCCAGAACCTCGCCCAGCTTGGAGGCGAAACGCTCGCGGTGGAATATGTCACCCAGACGCAGGCCACGACGCGCCACCTTGTCTTCATAGGCCGGACCGATACCGCGACCGGTGGTACCAATCGCCGCCTTGCCCCGCGCCACTTCGCGCGCTTTGTCCAGCGCCACATGATACGGCAGGATCAGAGGACAGGCAGGGCTCAGGCGCAGGCGCTCGCGCACCGGCACGCCCTTTTCTTCCAGCATGGCAATTTCTTTCAGCAGCGCGTCCGGTGCCAGCACCACGCCGTTGCCGATCAGGCACTTCACGTTGTCGCGCAGAATGCCGGAGGGAATCAGGTGCAGCGCGGTTCTGACGCCATCGATCACCAGCGTGTGACCGGCGTTATGACCGCCCTGGAAGCGCACCACACAGGCCACGCGATCCGTCAGCAGGTCAACGATCTTGCCCTTGCCTTCATCGCCCCATTGGGTACCCAGAATAACGACACTCTTGCCCATTGCCTTTCGTCTCTGCCAGAAAAATTAAGAAGTGGAAACTGCGGATACGGCCCAGCCGGAGGCACCCTGCAGCAACTGCCGCGTGCAACCCTCGGACTGGGGTGTCTGTGCATCATCCAGCGCCTGGATGACAATTTCGCCGGCGGCCCGCAGCGAGCGGACCAGCGCCTGCAGGCCTGCGTCGCCCTGCGCCGGCGCGAAAATACGTTCGGGAATGACGGGGTCGGCGCTGCGCCGCACCAGTTCCGCCAGATCGGTGCTGAAGCCGGTGGCGGGCCGGGCGCGCCCGAACACCTCGCCGATATGATCGTAGCGGCCGCCGTTGGCGATCGCCTGCCCCATGCCCGGCACATAAGCGCTGAACACCGGGCCGGTGTGGTAGTGGTAGCCGCGCAGTTCACCCAGATCGAAATACAGGTTCACGCCGGGATGAGACAGGCTCAACTGATCGGCAATCTGCTCCAGATCCGTCAGCGCCTGCTGCACGGCCCTGGGTGCTGCTCCCAGCTTTTCCCGCGCCTTGCCAATCACGCTGCGATCACCCGCCAGCGACACCAGTTCCCGCAGCATGGCACGCAGGCCGGCATCGCGCACCTGCGCCGCCAGAAACTGTTCCAGTTCCGGCACAGCCTTGCGCTGGTAGATCTCAAATAACTGCCATTCCTGCGCTTCGCTCAGACCCGCCGCGCCGGCCAGCGTGCGGTAAAGCGCCACGTGGCCCAGATCCAGGTGAATACTGTCGCAGCCACTGGCGGTCAGGGTTTCCAGCATCAGGCGGATGACTTCGATATCGCTGGCCACCGCGCCGTGGCCGTAGATTTCGGCGCCGATCTGGATCAGGCAGCGGCTGGCGGTAAGGCTTTCGGGCTTGGCGTGCAGGATATGGCCGGCATAGCAGAGCCGGGTGACCCCTTCCCGTTTCAGGGTGTGGGCGTCGATGCGGGCAACCTGGGGTGTCATGTCGGCGCGGATGCCCATCAGGCGGCCGGTAAGCTGGTCAGTCAGTTTGAATGTCTGCAGGGCCAGATCATTGCCGGCCCCGGTCAGCAGGGATTCCAGATATTCCACCAGCGGCGGAAATACCTGTTCGTAACCCCAGTTGCGATACAGATCCAGCAGATCACGCCGCAACTGCTCCAGCCGGGCCGCCCGGGGAGGCAGTATTTCCTCGATTCCGTCAGGAAGTAACCATCGTTCTGCGGTAGCCATGCTGTGATCGCTGCGTAAACCCTGTGGTCGAAAAAAAACCGGGGGAGCGCCCCGGTTTCCTTATGATACCACGCTTGCCGGTCCAGGTCAGATCCGATTCCGGTTTTTTACGGCCCGAAACCCGACCCGAAAACCCGTCAGTCCTTCTTCAGATACTGGAAGAACTCGCCGTCCGGCTTCACCACCAGCACGTCGCGCTTGTCGCGGAACACTGTGCGATAGGCTTCCAGGCTGCGGTAGAAGTTGTAGAACTCCGAATCCTTCTGGTAGGCATTGGCGTAGATGGCCGCCGACAGACCGTCGCCTTCACCGCGCAGCTCTTCCGCCTGCTTGTAGGCAGTGGCCAGAATCACGGTGCGCTGACGGTCGGCATCGGCACGGATACCCTCGGCCAGCTCGTTACCGCGGGACCGGTGACCACGGGCTTCCCGCTCCCGCTCCGCCCGCATCCGCTCATACACCGAGCCGCTGACGTTGGAGGGCAGCTCGATCCGCTTGACCCGGATTTCCACCACCTCAATGCCCATGCCTTCGCGGGCTTTCTCCCCCACGGTCTTGGTCAGGCCCAGCACCAGCTCTTCCCGCTCGCCGGCCACCACTTCATACACGGTACGCTCGCCGAACTGGTTGCGCAGGCCTTCGTTCACCCGCGGTGCCAGCAGCTGCTGCACCTTGCTTTCCTGGCCGCCGCCCGTGGCAGTGTAGAACTTGGACACATCCTCGATCCGCCAGACCACGTAGGAATCGACGATCAGGCGCTTCTTTTCCTGGGTCAGGTATTCTTCCTGACGCATTTCAATTACCCGGACGCGACCATCGAAGATACGGGCCTCGTGCATGATCGGCACTTTGAAATGCAGGCCCGCCTGCAGGTCCGCCCGGACAATCTCACCAAAGCGCAGCAACACGCCGCGCTCGCTTTGCTTGATGGTGAAGGCAGTACCCGAGATCAGCAGCGCCACCAGCGCCAGTACCACCAGTACAGTCATGCCACGCGGATTCATCAGCGACCCTCCCAACGGCTGTCACGGGACTGGCGGATGCGGTCAAGCCCCCGCACGGTGTCCGCCGGTTTGGCGGTATCGGTACGCGACTGCTGGGTGGACGACATGTCCGCCGGTACCGGCGCCACCAGCGGCGCAGCGCCCTGCAGCATCTTGTCGAGCGGCAGGTACAGCAGGTTGTTGCCGCCTTCGGTATCCACCATCACCTTGGTGCTGTTGCCCATGACCTGCTCCATGGTTTCGATATACAGCCGGCGCCGGGTGACTTCCGGGGCCTTCTTGTACTGTGCATACATCTGCTCGAAACGGGCCGCTTCACCGGCGGCACGCTCCACCACTTCAGATTTGTAGGCGTTGGCTTCCTCAATCATGCGCTGGGCCTTGCCTCGCGCCTCGGGCACCACCTGGTTGGCGTAAGCCTGGGCTTCGTTCTTCACCCGTTCCTCGTCTTCCTTGGCCTTGATCACGTCGTCAAACGCATCTTTCACATCCTTGGGCGGATGGGCGTCCTCCACGTTGATCTTCTCGACCACCAGACCGGTCTTGTAGCGGTCCAGATATTCCTGCAGGCGTTTGTCCACTTCCACTGCAATGGCTTCGCGGCCATCCGTCAGCACGCGATCCATCTCGCTGCCGCCCACCACGTGGCGCAGGGCACTTTCAACGGAGTTGCGCAAAGCGGCAATGGGATCGCTGGAATCCAGAAAATAAGCCTGGGCATCGTTGACCCGGTATTGGACCTGCAGGTCGATGTCGACGATGTTCTGGTCCTCGGTGAGCATGGTGGCGCGCACCGGCATGGAATTCAGCTGGCTGGTGTCGACCTTCATGACGCTGTCGATACCCCAGGGATTCCAGTGCAGACCGGCGGAAACCATATCATGGTACTTGCCGAAGCGGAGGACCACGGCCTGCTCGGCCTGCTCCACCCGGTAAAAACCGGCAACACCCCAGACGATCACGAGTATGCCCAGAATCAGGCCAATCAGACCCAGACTGCTGTTGTCGTCACCGGAGCCGCCGAACATGCCACCGAAACGGTCCTGCAACTTTTTGAGCACGTCATCCAGATCGGAAGACCCGCCGCGACCATCGCGGCCGCGCCACGGATCCTGATTGTTGCGCCCGCCGCCGGGCTCGTTCCAGGCCATAAAATAGCTCCGTATTTGTCCAAACTTCGAAATGTTATTGCATCTCAGAACGTTATAGTAGGTTTAATTATTCTGATCGACGTTTTTTTCGCAACCACCCTCAATCGATCAGAATGTCGCCCTGCAGACCGAACCGTTTCAACATCTGCTGCCAAGCCTTGACCGGCATGCGGATCGACAGCAATGCATTACCACTGTCGTCGGCGGACTCGTCCTGCACCGCCTTGAGTTCATAACAGTGGGCGCGCACGGCGGACTGCTCCGGCAACAGGCGCAACACGCCCTCCACCATCTTTTTGCCCAACCGTTCGTTCAGCACCTGCAACAGCAGGTCGAGCCCCGCACCAGTGACGGCGGATACCCACACGGCAGTGGCGGTGCCCTCCTCGTCGCGGTCGATGCGGGGCGGGAAATCACCCATCATGTCGATCTTGTTGTACACCATCACTCCCGGCACATCGTCGGCGCCAATTTCCGCCAGCACTTCCTGCACCTGGAAAATGTTGTCCTCGCGATCCACCGCGCAGGCGTCCACCACATGCAGCAGGAAATCCGCATCGCGGGTTTCTTCCAGGGTGGCGCGGAAGGCTTCCACCAGCTTGTGGGGCAGGTGGCGAATGAAACCCACGGTGTCCGCCAGGATGATGCCGCCCAGATCCGGCACTTCAATGCGACGCACAGTGGGATCGAGGGTAGCGAACAGCTGGTCGGCCGCGTACACGTCGGACTGGGTGAGCCGGTTGAACAGGGTGGACTTGCCGGCGTTGGTGTAACCGACGATGGAGACTGCGGGCACTTCGGCGCGTTTGCGGGCGCGGCGTCCCTGATCACGCTGCTTGCGCACCTTTTCCAGGCGGGCATTGATGGATTTGATGCGGGCCCGCAGCAGGCGCCGGTCGGTTTCCAACTGGGTTTCACCCGGGCCCCGCAGACCGATACCGCCTTTCTGCCGCTCCAGGTGGGTCCAGCCGCGCACCAGCCGGGTGGACATGTGCTCCAGCTGCGCCAGCTCCACTTGCAGTTTACCTTCATGGGTACGGGCGCGCTGGGCAAAGATATCCAGGATCAACCCGGTGCGGTCCAGCACCCGGCATTTCAGTTCGCGTTCGAGATTACGTTCCTGGGAGGGAGACAGCGAGTGGTTGAAGATGACCAGCTCGGCCTGGCGCTCTTCCACGATACGGGCCAGCTCTTCCACCTTGCCGCTGCCGATGAACAGGCGCGGGTCTGGCGCCGGACGACTGCCCCGCACCAGGCCACAGTTGATCGCGCCGGCGGAGTCCACCAGCATTTCGAATTCCTGGGGATCTTCCCGCGTATATTCCTGGGGAAAATCGACGTGAACGAGTACAGCCCGCTCACCGCCCTGGGGACGGTCGAATAAGGTTTCCATCTAACGGATCACCTAGCGGCTTTGTGCGTGAACAGGCTGTCGTACCCCGGAGTGTTACAGGCCGGGTTCGCCGTTGCCGCCACCCTCATGGCCACCACGCTCGGAACCACCACCGTGGGCACGGGGGTTGCGGGCGGGAACCACAGTGGAAATGGCGTGCTTGTAGACCATCTGGTTGACGGTGTTGCGCAGCAACACAACGTACTGATCGAAAGACTCGATCTGCCCCTGCAATTTGATGCCATTGACCAGGAAAATGGAAACGGGAATCCGTTCTTTACGCAGTGCGTTCAGAAAAGGGTCTTGTAAACTATGCCCTTTAGACATAAAGATCTCCTTACATGTGGTGCCCAAAATCGGGCGAAAAGAGCGAAAAGCAACCAATTGAGAAAAACAACAACAAAAAGCTGTCGGCTAAATTAGGATGCGGTCGGCCGGTAAAATTTTCAAGACGTTTTCCAACAAATTTGGATCGTCACTATCGAACCAATTCAGATCCGGCCAGCTACGCAGCCACGTAATCTGGCGTTTGGCCAGCTGCCGGGTGGCAATGATGCCCCGTTCCTCCATTTCAGCGTAGCTGGTTTTGCCTGCCAGACAATCCCACATCTGGCGGTAACCCACGGCGCGGATCGAGGGCAGATCGGGATGCAAATCGCCCCGTTCGTATAGCGCCTTTACTTCATTATAAAAACCCTGTTCCAGCATTGCATGAAAGCGTGCCGCAATGCGTTTGTGCAAAATGGCACGATCCGGCGGGCAGACCGCGATATTGATGACCCGGTAGGGAAAACTGCCGGCGTCGCCGCCCCAGCTATCGTCTACTCCGCTGGCCTTTTGCTGCTGCTGCCAGTCGGTGAGGGTGCGGCCGGTAGCGCGGTAAACTTCCAGCGCCCGCTGCAGCCGCTGCGGATCATTGGGGTGGATGCGCGCGGCGGCCACCGGGTCGATCTGCTGCAATTCTGCGTGCAGGGCCGGCCAGCCTTTCTGCGCCGCTTCCACCAGCAGCTGAGCCCGCACCTGTTCATCGGCGGAGGGCAGATCGGCAATGCCTTCCCTTAGTACTTTGAAATAGAGCATGGTTCCACCCACCAGCAGTGGAATTCTTCCCCGGGCGGTAATGTCGGCCATTTCCCGCAGCGCATCCGTGCGGAAATCGGCGGCAGAGTAGCTTTCGGCCGGGTCAAGGAAGCTGATCAGGCGGTGGGGAGCTTTGGCCAGCAGTTCCGCGTCGGGTTTGGCGGTGCCGATATCCATACCTTTATAGATGAGCGCGGAATCGACGCTGATGATGTCCATGGGGAAGCGCTGCACCAGCTCCACCGCCAGGGCCGTCTTGCCGGAAGCGGTGGGGCCCATCAGGAAGATGGCGGGCGGCTTGGCGGCGTCGGCAGCCACGGTCGAGGCGCCAACGACATTTGCGGCGGCAGCACCTGCAGCCATGCTGTCTGGTTTATCGCGGGTCACCCTCAGCGCCCCCGCAGGAACAGCTTGTCCAGTTCCGCCAGACTCATGGGCACCCAGGTGGGGCGACCGTGGTTGCACTGACCGCTGCGCTCGGTGATTTCCATGTCCCGCAGCAGGGCGTTCATTTCCGGCACGGTGAGCTTGCGGTTGGCGCGGACAGAACCGTGGCAGGCCATGGTGGCCAGCAGTTCGTTCAACACGTTGTCGATGCGGTCGCTGCTGCCTTCGGCGACGATATCCGCCAGCACATCGCGCACCAGCTGTTCGACGTTGGCATTGCGCAGCAGGATCGGCACTTCCCGGATCAGCAGGGTTTCCGGGCCCATGCGTTCCAGTTCAAAGCCCAGACGTCGGAACAGCTCCGCGTGTTCTTCGGCAAAATCCGCTTCCCGCGAACTGACGGCCATGCTGTGCGGCACCAGCAACGGCTGCGAGCGGATTTTCGCTTCGTCCCAGCTGGATTTCAGACGTTCGTAAGTAATACGCTCGTGAGCAGCGTGCATGTCCACCAGCACCAGGCCGTCGCGATTCTGCGCCAGGATGTAGATGCCGTGCAGTTGCGCCAGGGCGAAACCCAGTGGCGGGATTTCGCCTTCCATCTCGGCGGGAGACACGGGATTCGTCGTTGTGGAATACACATTTGCGGGCTGCAGCGGAATGGCATCGACATCCACACCCGCTGGATGCAGGCGACCGTACAGCTGCATGTTTTCGCGCACCTGCCAGGACGGCGTTGCCGCTTGCGGCGGCAGATGCAGACGGGTCTGCTCGCGGAATTCACCTGCTTCCGGGCCGCTGACCGTTGCGGTGGTCGTCAGTGCCAGCGGCTGCGGTTTGGCGTCGGCGGGCGTGAGTTCGGCGATGGCGCGATGCAGGGTGCGGAACAGGAAATCATGCACCTGCCGGCTTTCGCGGAAACGCACTTCGTGCTTGGTGGGATGCACGTTGACGTCCACGCCCTTCGGGTCCAGTTCCAGATACAGCACATAAGCTGCGAAACGGCCGTGATACATCACGTCCTGGTAAGCCTGGCGCACGGCGTGGTTCACCACCTTGTCGCGCACGCTGCGGCCGTTGACGAAGAAATGCTGCAGGTCGGCCTGACTGCGGGAGAAGGTGGGCAGACCGAGCCAGCCCCACAACCGCAAACCTTGCGTCCGGGTGTCGATGCGGACGGCGCTTTCCACAAAGCTGGTGCCGCACAGGGTGGCGACGCGGCGGTCCTGCTCCATTTCATCCAGCGCTGGCTTCAGCGCGTGCACGATTTTCTGGTTGTGGCGCAGGGTGAAGCCGACACCAAAATGGCTCAGTGCCAGGCGCTTCACCACATCTTCCAGATGGCCGAATTCGGTCTTGTCGGTGCGCAGGAATTTGCGTCGTGCAGGCGTATTGAAGAACAGGTCGCGCACTTCCACCGTGGTGCCCTGGTTGTGGGCGGCGGGCACGATCACGGCGTCCATGTCGCGGCCTTCGGCCTGCACTTTCCAGCCGGCGCCGCTGCCATCGGGGCTGGAGGTGAGCGAAAGACGCGAGACGGAACTGATGCTGGCAAGCGCCTCACCGCGAAAGCCGAGGGTAGCGACGCCCTCAAGATCATCAAGATCGCGGATCTTGCTGGTGGCGTGGCGGGCGATGGTGAGCGGCAGGTCGTCCTGTTCGACGCCACTGCCGTTATCGCGGATGCGGATGAGCTTGATGCCACCCTCTTCCACGTCGATATCGAGCCGGGTGGCGCCCGCGTCCAGGCTGTTTTCCAGCAGTTCTTTCACCACCGAGGCGGGACGTTCGACGACTTCCCCCGCCGCGATCTGGTTGGCCAGGCGCGGAGTCAGGCGATTGATGTTGGCCAAGACGGAAACCTTTCTGTTCAGGAATTGGGAATGCGCAGCACCTGGCCCACACGTACGTTGGCCGGGTCATTGAGGGAATTGTACCGCATCAGGCTGGTCA
>JBMOPR010000316.1:0-2569 GCA_049323075.1 Pseudomonadota bacterium | reverse complement strand
TTCTCGGCAACATCAGAACCGTGCAGGCCTACAACCACCAGCCGCTCGACAAGCAACGATTTCACGGCATCGTGGAAGCCGCGTTCGACATGGCGAAACGACGCATCGTGCAACGAAGCCTGCTGATTACCGCCGTCATCGTACTGGTGCTGGGCGCGGTGAGCATCATGTTGTGGGTGGGCGGACAGGATGTCATCGCGGGACGCATCACCGGAGGCGAGCTGGCGGCATTCGTATTTTATGCGGTCATTGTCGGCTCGGCGGTGGCCTCGATTTCGGAAGTGATCGGCGAATTGCAGCGGGCAGCCGGTGCCGCGCAGCGTATCATCGAGCTGCTGCAATCCACGTCCACTATCCAGGCGCCATCGCAGCCCGCAGCGCTGTCGCAACCCGTGCAGGGCCGCATCGATATCCAGTCCCTGACATTTGCCTATCCGACGCGGCCGGACGTATTCGCCATCCACGATCTGACCCTCAATATCCGGGCCGGAGAAACGCTGGCCCTGGTGGGCCCGTCGGGCGCTGGCAAATCCACCCTGTTTGATCTGCTGCTGCGTTTTTTCGACAGCCAGGAAGGTTCGATTCTGCTGGATGGCGTGGACATCAGGACACTCGATCTGAACCGTTTGCGCACCTGCTTTGCGCTGGTATCGCAAACGCCGGCGCTGTTCTACGGCAATATCCTCGACAACATCAAATACGCGCGCCCCGCTGCCACACAAGAGGAAGTCGAAGCCGTCGCAAAGGCCGCGTATGCGCACGACTTCATCATGGCGCTGCCAGAGGGCTATCAAACCCATCTGGGCGATGCCGGCATCGGTTTGTCCGGCGGCCAGAAACAGCGTCTGGCCATCGCCCGCGCCATTCTCGCCGATGCGCCGATCCTGCTGCTGGACGAAGCCACCAGCGCGCTCGACGCGCAAAGTGAGTACTGGGTGCAGCAGGCGCTGAACACGCTGATGCAGGGCCGCACTACACTGGTCATCGCCCACCGCCTGGCCACGGTAAAAAATGCCGACCGTATTGCCGTGCTGAATCATGGCCGGCTGGAGGCGCTGGGCACACACCCGGAACTGATGGAAAGCAACGCGCTGTACCGGACACTGGCGTCCCTGCAGTTCAGACTTGGCGAGGACAAGGAGCTTCATCGTGAACCTGACACCCTATCAACTTGAACTGAAGCCTGCTGTCGATCGCATTCAGGCGCTGTTGAATACCGCTGCCATTCGCCACGATTATCCGCACCCTGATCAGGCTGCCAACGTTCTGGACACGCCAGCACCACCCGCCGAAGGCGTTTGGCGCGCCGCCGATGGCAGGGCCCTGATTGTCTGCAACACCGACATGCCAGACGTTACCCCCGCGATGATCGACTGGTGGTTTGGCTGGCACCTGCCCAGTTCCGCCCGCTATCGTCTCTGGCACCCCAAGGCCCATATTTCCGCGCGGGTCAAAGAAGACCGCAGCCACCTTAAGGACGACCGTGCGCGCTATCTCAATAACGAATCCTACGTGGACGAATATATTGGCAAGCAGCTGAAGAAGCTGGCGATCAAATTTGTGCCGCCTGCACAGTTTGGTCTGCACAATCTGGATCAGCGCAGAGCCACCGCGATTTGCGCCGTCACGGCCGACCGCCTGCTGCATAGCGATGGCGGCCACCTGGTTCACCTAATCCTGCCAACGCCCGGCGGCTGTCAGATGCGCAGCGGATTCTGGCTGGGCGAAATCAATAGTGGCATTCCCCTGCTGAAGGGCGTCGTCAACCGGATCGGTAACACCCGCACCCTGCGAAACCTGATCGTCAGCGACAGGATGTGTCTGGATCTGCTGCAACACTGCAGCGAAGAAATGGCGCACTTGGCAAGTTTTCTTCCCGCGCTGTATGCCTGCCAGAATCCGCACGTCTGACGGCGGGAGACTTCCTCGCGAAAATCTGGTTCATTATGACAGGATCAACATGATCGACCGGGACGCCGCCAGACAGGAAGGACTTTAGCCATGACATCACCTTACGAAACCAAACCGCATCAGAGCGCCGCCAGCGTGGTCTGGCACCACACCCGTTGCAACGCCGAGGATCGCGCACGACTGAAACAGCAGAAACCCGTGTGCGTGTGGCTGACCGGATTGTCGGCATCGGGAAAATCCACTCTGGCCAATGCACTGGAAGCCTGCCTGCTGGAACAGGGGCGGCACACCTACCTGCTCGATGGCGACAACGTGCGCCATGGCCTCAACCGGGATCTGGGCATGTCGGAAGCAGACCGCGCCGAAAATATCCGTCGCATTGGCGAAGTGGCGCGCCTGATGACGGATGCCGGACTGATTGTGATAACTGCATTTATTTCGCCCTTTCGTGCCGACCGCGACCAGGCCCGGACCCTGTTCGGCAAAGAGCAGTTTATCGAAGTATTTATTGACACGCCGCTCACCGTTTGTGAGGAGCGCGATCCCAAAGGCATGTATAAAAAGGCCAGGGCTGGCGAGATCACGGGGTTCACTGGCATAGATTCACCCTATGAAGCGCCCCTTGCTCCTGAACTGCGTGTCGATACCGCCCAAAAAT
>JBMOPR010000315.1:0-2577 GCA_049323075.1 Pseudomonadota bacterium | reverse complement strand
GGTTGGTGTTCAGGGCACGCCACAAGTACATCCCTGTAGGCTCGACAGCGGCCATCCATGGCCGCTGACGTCCCTGAACACCAACCTTCCTCCACTCCGGCTTCAGCCACTACTTTCCCGCGTGAGTCGTTTTTAAATGAATATCACCGCCCCCCGCTACCTCATCGGCATCGACCTCGGCACCACCCACACGGTGGTGGCATATGCCGATCTGCAAAACGGTGCGGGCAATGCCGAGCCCACCCTGTTCGAAATTGAACAGCTGATTGCACCGGGCGAAGTGGCGCGGCGACCGCTGCTGCCGTCGTTCCGCTATCACCCTGCGCCCGGAGAATTACCCGAAGAACAGCTGGTTTTGCCATGGCGCGCGCAACCGTTGCCGGGTGACGACGTGCTGCATGTCACCGGCGAACTGGCGCGGGAACTGGGCAGCAAGGTGGAAGGCCGCCAGATTGCGAGTGCGAAAAGCTGGCTGTCCCACGACAAGGTGGATCGTTCCGCGCCGATCCTGCCCTGGGCGGCGGCCGAGGGTGTCGCGAAGGCATCGCCGGTGGTGGCCAGTGCGTCCTACCTGAACCATGTGCGTTGTGCCTGGAATCATGAACATCCCGAGTATCCGCTGGAGCAGCAGGCGGTTGTCATCACCGTGCCGGCATCGTTCGATGAGGCGGCGCGCTCGCTGACATTGCAGGCTGCCGACATGGCCGGTTACCCAGCCGTGACTCTGCTGGAAGAGCCTCAGGCCGTTTGCTACGACTGGTTCCATCGCCACCGCGATACTGCTGCACAACAATTGCAGCAAAGCCGCCTGTTGTTCGTGGTGGACGTGGGCGGTGGCACCACCGACCTCAGCCTGATCCGCGTGAAAACCACCAACGGCCAGTTGCAGCTGGACCGCATCGCGGTGGGCGACCACCTGATGCTGGGCGGCGACAATGTGGATCTGGCACTGGCCCATCAGGCCGAACAGCGCATTTCCGGCGAAGGAAAAAAACTGTCCGCCGCCAGTCTGTCGCAACTGATTCAGCAAAGCCGCAAGGCGAAGGAATTGTTGCTGGGGGAACAGCCACCTGCATCCGCGAAAGTCACGTTGCTGGGCAGTGGTGCGCGATTGATTGGCGGTGCCCGCAGTGCGGAATTTTCCCGTGACGAAGTGCAGGCGCTGGCGCTGGACGGATTTTTCCCGCTGATCAATTTTGGCGAGCAACCGGCCAGACGCAGCAGCGCGATGGTGGAATTCGGCCTGCCGTATGCGCCTGATCCGGCCGTTAGCCGCTATCTGTCGCAGTTTCTGTCCACGCACCAGAACAGTTGCCGGGAAGCGCTGGGTTTGCCGGCAACCGCAACCGCCGTCCCCGACACCGTCCTGTTCAACGGCGGTGTCTTCAAAAGTTCGGCCCTGAAAAATCGTGCGCTGGAAGTGCTGGGCCAGTGGCGGGGTGAAACCGTCACCGAATTGCACAACCAGCACCCCGATCTCGCAGTGGCATTTGGCGCTGTGGCATTTGCGTTGGCGCAACGCACCTCCACCCTGAAAATTGGCGGGGGCTCCCCGCGCAGTTATTTCCTGCAGGTGCAAACCAGATCGGGTGATAACAAGGGCGTGTGCCTGCTGCCCAAGGGCACGGAAGAGGGTGCCGAAATCGCACTGCACGAACACCGTTTCGCGTTGCGCCTGAATCAGCCGGTGCAGTTCCACCTGGCGGCCTGTTCCGGTGACGATCAGTTTTCCCCCGGCATGCTGGTGGATCTGAACGACGACCGCTTTCTGCCGCTGCCGCCGCTGGTGGCCGCACTGGATGACAGCGATGCGCAAAATGAAATTCCCGTCACGCTGGTTACGCGCCTGACAGAAGTCGGTACGCTGGATATTCACTGCCAGTCGGAAGCCGATCCGTCCCGGCGCTGGAAAGTGGAATTCCAGTTGCGTCGTGATCTGCAGGCGAAGCATCAGCGCAGCGCACTGCCACCAAAATTCAAAGACGCGATAGCCGCCCTCGACGAAGTGTTCGGCCCCGGCGACAAACAGGCCGATCCCAATGCGGTGAAACGCCTGCGGCCCACGATCGAAAAACTGCTGGGCGAACGTGATCAGTGGGACACAGCCCTGGCCCGCGCGCTGTTCGACGCGCTGTGGGAGCGCAGCAAGCGGCGCCGGCGCAGCGCACAGCACGAACGGGTCTGGTTCAATCTGGCGGGTTACTGCCTGCGCCCCGGCTTCGGTTATCCGGCAGACGACTGGCGCATCAGCCAGATCTGGGCGCTGTACGCGCAGGGCCTGCAGTTCAATCAGGAAAGCCAGTCCTGGGCGGAATGGTGGACCTTCTGGCGTCGTGCCGCCGGTGGCCTCGACCAGACCGCACAGCAGCGCATCCTCAAGGACATCGCCAAATTCCTTAATCCGGCCACTGCCCGCAACCTGAAAATCCAGCAGGAAATCAAAAACAAATCCTACGAGGATATGGTGCGGCTGGCGGCGGCGCTGGAAAATCTCGACCTGCCGACCAAAACTGAACTGGGCGACTGGCTGTTGAAACGCCTCGAAAAAAGCAGCGAAACGGCGACCAGCTGGTGGGC
>JBMOPR010000314.1:0-2582 GCA_049323075.1 Pseudomonadota bacterium | reverse complement strand
GCTGAAACTGGTGGACCGCTATCGTCACGCGCCCCACGCCGAATGGCCGCTGCTGTTCCAGCGCATCCTGCAAAACCGTATTCTCGACTGGCACCGGCGCCAGACCCGCAGCAAGCGCTGGTTTGTCTTTACGGCACCGGTGAACGAGGATGCTGCGGCCGAAAAGGATGCGCTGGACGACATCGCCGACGAACGCGAACAGGACCCGCCGGAACTGCTGGCCCGCGCCAACGACATGGCCACCGTATTGAAAGTGGTGGAAGCGCTGCCACTGCGCCAGCAACAGGCGTTTCTGCTGCGGGCCTGGGAAGGGCTCGACGTGAGCGCCACGGCCACTGCGATGGAATGCAGCGAAGGCGCGGTGAAATCCCATTATTTCCGTGCGCTGCAAACCCTGCGCGCCGCCTTGCAACCGGAGGCCCCATGACACCGGACCATGACGAACTGCCCCGCCGCCTGAGCCAGTCACTGGATCGCAGCCTGGATTCGCTCGATGCGGACACGCAGCAGGCACTGCAGCAGATTCGCTGCGACATCCTGCAGCCGCCGCGCCGCAACAACCTGCGCCCGGCCATGATGATCGCTGCCAGCCTGGTGGCCCTGGTCATCGTGCCCTGGCTCGCGCTACGGCAACCGGAAGTGGCACCTGACATGGCAACTGATATGACAACGGACACATTCGATCTGGCAGCGGAAAACAGCTACCTGAGCGAAGACCCGGACCTGCTGGCGGACTGGGAAATGCTGGATGCCATCGGCGAGGTGCCCGATGCCTGATTCCCGTCGCCGGCTGTTCTGGCCGCTCCTGCTGGTGGCCGCTGTCGCCCATGCCGACGCCCCACCACCGGCAGAATTCTGGGATTACTACGGCGAATACGGCGATGCCAGCGGCGAACTGTTCGATCCGCTCGACCTGGGCGACGCCGAAGCGGCAGCGCAACAGGCCCGTGCGCAGCAACCCCTGATCCGCACCGGCAATTCCGATCAGGCCAACAACCGCCGCCCCGACGGCGCCACCGAATCAGAGGAGTAGACCCCATGCACAACTGGCTCATCATCCTGCTGCTTCTGGTCAGCCAGACCGTCGCAGCCGAAACGCAAAATGGCACGCAATCCAATGCACAACCCGGTACACAACCATGGGAACAGTTGCCGGAATCCACCCGCGCCCTGCTGCAGAACAAGGCCGCGCAGTGGAACAGCCTGAACCCGGAACAGCAGCAACGCCTGTTGCAGCGCGCGGAGAAATTCCGCCAGCTGTCGCCGGAGCAGCAGCAAAAGGCACTGGAGCGTTTCCAGCGCTGGCAGGCACTGCCGCCGGAACGCAAACAGGAACTGCGCGAACGCTATAAAAAATTCCGCCAGCTGCCGCCCGAGCAGCAGAAGCAGATCAAGGAGCGGTTCCGCTGGTTCCGCTCGCTGCCCGAAGCAGAGCGGCAAAAACTGCGGGAAAGCTGGCAATCCCTGTCGCCGGCCGAACGCACTGAACTGCGCGAACGTTTTCGCAGCGCATCGCCGGAACAGCGCCGCGCCCTGCGCGACCAGCTGTTGCAGCGCCGCCTGCAACGCCGCTAGAAAAAGGGATCAAACGATGTCATCCCGAACGTCCCGTTTCACACCCATTACGCTGCTGGTCATCGCCATGCTGATGAGCATCACCCGCACCCTGCGCGCGGAAACACCTGCCTGGGACCTGCTGCTGTCCGCCGAACACATCCACCAGGAATTCGACACCAGCGACGCCGATCTCGACACGCTCACTTTCTCTCCCGCCGTCAGCCTGGGCTCCTTCAGCCTCAGCGCCAGCCTGCCCTGGCAGAAAGTCAGCGGGGTCTTCTTCCTTGATGTCGCCCGCCCCAACGTGGCCAGCCTGTGCAGCCTGGTGCAAGGCCTCACGCCGCTGCAGAAACTGCGGCTGGTCCGCAACGGCACCCTCACCCTGGCGCAGCTGCAGTACTGCAACCAGTACAGTGGCGAGGTCACCTCCATTGAGGAAGAGGATTCCGCCACCGGCGCCGGCGACATCGAGCTGTTCGCCAGTTATTACCTGCCGCCACTGACGGACACCACCAGCGCCAGCCTCGGCCTGGGCTACAAGCACGACAATGGCGACGCCGACAGCGGCCTGGGCACCGGTACCCGCGACCTTTTTGCCGAAACCGCCCTGCAGTTACAACCCGGCCCTCTGCGTCTGCTGCTGACCCTGGGCTACAACTGGCTGCAGCACAACGACACCGGCCTGGCCCTCAACGATTACTGTTACGGCTCCCTCGACGCCGGCGTGTTACTCCTGCAGCGGCTCACCCTGGGCATCGAATACCACTACCAGCAGGCCGGCACCGACGTGACCGAGGATCTGGATTACCTGGTCTGGTACGGCGAACTGGACCTGCCCGCCGGCTGGGGCGGCCGCCTGTTCCTGACGGATTATCTGGATGCCGACAATCTGCCCCAGGAAGAATTCGGCGGCAGCCTGTCCTGGCATTTCTGACGGCTGGCAATTCATGACGGGGCAGTCACATTGATACAATTTTGATGATATGTATCAATGAAACCGGCACCGGCTCTGCGTGACACTGCAG
>JBMOPR010000313.1:0-2583 GCA_049323075.1 Pseudomonadota bacterium | reverse complement strand
CTCATCAAGGACGACATCTACCAGGTGCGTGCCATCATTTCGCAGTGGATCGCAAGCGCGGATGTGGAAGCCATCCTGATCACCGGCGGCACCGGCTTTTCCAGCCGCGACACCACGCCAGAAGCTGTCATCCCCCTGCTCGACAAACAGATCGAAGGCTACGGCGAACTATTCCGCCAGATCTCGTTCCGCGACATCGGCACCTCCACCGTGCAGTCCCGCGCCGTGGGTGGCCTGGCCAACAACACCGTGATTTTCTGCATGCCCGGCTCCACCAATGCCTGCCGCACCGCCTGGGGCGAAATCATTCGCGAGCAGCTGGATTCCCGCCACAAGCCATGCAATTTCGTGAAGCAGATTACCGCCGCGCGGCTGGCACTGGAAAACTGCGGTACCCGCGGATGAGCTGTTGCGAAAAGCCCGGCCTGATGCCGGTGGAGAAGGCCCTGGCGCAACTGCTGGAGTCGGCCGTTCCCACCGCCCAAACCCTTCAGGTGTCCCTGCAGGAAGCGCTGGGTCGCGTGCTGGCGGAAGACGTGGTATCCACGCTGGACGTGCCACCTGCCGCCAACAGCGCGGTGGATGGTTACTGCCTGCGCCTGCAGGATTTTGTTGCCGGAAAGGCAGTGCCGATCTCGCAACGCATTCCTGCCGGCGCTGTCCCGCAGCCGTTGCAACCGGGCACCGCTGCGCGCATTTTTACCGGCGCCGAAATTCCGCCCAATGCAGATTGCGTGGTGATGCAGGAAGATTGCGTGGAAACCGCAAATGCCGTGCAAATCAACGCAACGCCGCAGCCGGATCAGAACATTCGCCCCCGGGCGCAGGACATTCAGCGCGGTCAGTGCATCCTGCAACGGGGCCAGCGTTTGCGTGCGCAGGATCTCGGGCTGCTCGCGTCCATCGGCGTGGCGCAGGTAAACGTGTACCAGCCACTGCGGGTCGCCGTGCTTTCCACCGGCGATGAACTGGTGGAGCCGGGCAATCCGGTCGCGCCCGGCCAGATCTACAATTCCAATCGCTACACCCTGATGGGTCTGTTGCAGGGCCTGGGTTTGCACACCGTCGACCTGGGTGTGGTAGCCGATACTCGCACTGCTACCGAAGCGGCATTGAAAACCGCAGCAGCGCAGGCTGATGTCATCATCAGCAGCGGCGGGGTGTCGGTGGGTGAAGAGGATCACGTGAAAGCGGCATTATCTGCGCTGGGCGACATCCAGATGTGGAAGCTCGCGATCAAGCCCGGCAAGCCGTTCACCTTCGGTCACGTGCTGGGTAAACCGTTCCTGGGGTTGCCGGGCAACCCGGCGGCGGTGTTTGTCACCTTCACTATTTTGTGCCGGCCCTGGCTGCTGAAAGCGCAGGGTGCGGCGCAGATCCTGCCGCAGGGATTTTCGGTGCCGGCAGGGTTCAGCCTCGGCAAACCGGGCAAGCGGCAGGAATACTTCCGTGTGCGACTGGCGCTGGAGGATGGGCAGCTGCGTCTGATGCCACATCCCAATCAGAGTTCCGGCGTGCTGTTTTCCGCCAGCTGGAGCAGCGGTTTCGCGGTGGTGCCGCCGGGCGTAACGGTCAGCAAGGGCGATCTGATCGAGTACCTGCCCTTTGATGCGTTGCTGAACTGAAGCAACAGTGCGCGGGAACCCGGGCTGTCATCCAGACTCCGGCGGTTCCCGCAGCGGCCTCAACCGTGTTTGTTTTTCAGTGCTTCGATCTTGCCGATGTATGTCTGCATGGCTTTGTCCTTGGACATGCCTTTCAGGCTTTCCCAGGCGTTGTACTTGGCGCGCCCGATGAAATCCGTCAGCCCCGGCTTCTTGCCGTTCACGTCACCCTCGGTGGCCTGCTTGAACAGGGCGTACATTTCCAGTTTCAGTTCATTGGACGGTTTGAACGAGCCCTGCGCGTTCTGCACGTACTGCACCGCGCCCTCAAATTGCTGTTTCAGATCCTGCATGTGATCCTCGTTTCGGTTGCGTTAGACCGGCCGTAGTCTAAGCGCCTGGCCGGCTTGGCGCAGTGACCGCACGAACCCTGCAGCTGGATTTTTCGGCAACCCTCCGCTGTATTGCCTTGCGAAAATCGTCTTTGCGCCTGTCGGCAGATAACCAAACAATCTAATTGCTGGCTGGAGCCGGTGCCGGTTTTCACGCAAGCTGAAATGGTCCGTTACCCCACTCAAGGGAGGAGTGCACTATGGATTCCGCTTATAACTCAATGGTGAGCCTGTTCCAGCAGCTGGGCCTGCCCAGCGCACCGGAGAAAATCGATGACTTCATTGCCCGGCATCACTGCTTGTCCGACGGCATGAGCATCGACCAGGCCCCGTTCTGGAATGACAGCCAGGCGGAGTTCATCCGCGAGGCCCTGCAGGAAGATTCCGACTGGGCAGAAGCGGTGGATCAGCTGGACGCCCGTCTGCGGTATTGAGGCGGGCCTGCTCCCGCGGCTTCGATATTTTGATGTGGACCAATGGTCACGGCCATTTTGTCGCCAGATGGGGTGGACGGGGCTAGCATTGATCTCTAGGATTGGCGTCTTGCAATTTAAACCAAGCAGTTTAATCGCCACTAGAAGACCAAT
>JBMOPR010000312.1:0-2600 GCA_049323075.1 Pseudomonadota bacterium | reverse complement strand
GTTCCTGCCTACGCCATCACCGGCAGCGTGACCGACGCCATGATCCAGCACTGCCAGGTGCACGGTTTCGATGGTCATCTGGCCAAACCTTTCCAGCGCCATCTGCTTGAAGCGATCGTGCGGCAGCAGATCGTTTGATTCCGTCAGCCACTTTCAATCAACATTGCATTCAACCGGCCGAACGACGCGTTGCAGCGTTCAAATAACATTTACTCTGCTTTCATATTTCTTTAGATTGAGCTCTCACTCCGATTTTTTCCTTCCCGTTTTTTGAAGTGCGACCCACATGAAAGCAATGATAAAGCCCGGCGAAGAACGCTGCCCATTCGAGTTCAATTTCGACGAAAAAACCTTTAAGCCTGGCGACAGAATCAGCTATCGCATAACCGGCAGCCTGTCCGAAATGCCCTTTGTGGGTGTTTTGCTGGAAGTGCACGAGGATTATGTCATCCTGGCCCACGATGATGGCAATCGACCACCTCAAGGGCCCAAAATGCGCGGCACCCGCGAAAGCCGTCCGCTGGTTCAGGAAAAAGAGGCGCTGCAATAAAGCCTCCTTTAATACGCCCCGTTGGCCGAAGGAATCGAACATGGGAGCAACACGACTGGATCTGGGCAGGCTTCCCCGCAGCCCCAAAGAATCTCCGATAAAACAAGGGCTCGCCCTGAGCAGAGGCCCGTTTGAATACCTGACCAAAAACCTGAACGAAATCGGTGATGCCTTCACCATCATCACGCCGGCGTCTCCACCCATGGTATTTCTGAACACGCCGGCTGCGGTGAAGGAAGTCATGGCAATTCCTGACGAATCCATTGATCAATCCCGGATGCCGTTTCCCATTGACATAGGGGAAAAGCAAACCGGTTTCTTGCGCGGCGTGGAGCACAAGGACGCCCGCAAAATCCTGATACCCAATGTGAATTCCGAGCGGCTGAAAGATCGCGCCGTCGATATGTACGACATTATCGAGCGCAGGATTGAACAGCTGCAAGATGGCCAGCCCATTGACATGACCCGCTTCGTCGGCGATGTGACACTCGATATCGCCTGCCTCTCACTGACCGGCCACAAGTCGGGACCGGTGAAAGATCGCTACAAAAACCTGATGGCCAAATGGCTGCATCTTTCCACCAACACCACCATGTTCATGCTGGGCATGATGATGGGCGCCACCCGCTGGCGTCATCGCATGCACCGGCTCTACCAGGACAAAATAGCCAAAGGCAATGTCGGCAAGGAAAAGCGATTCTATCTGACACCCTGGGGCAGAGCCGTTGAACTGAAGGCACAGCTGGATCAACTGTTGCGTAACGATATCCGACACGCGCGCGCGAATCGGGACGACAACAGAAACGATATTCTGTTTTACCTCAGCATCGCCACCGACAGCAGCGGTGAGTTACTGTCAGAAGACAGGGTCATCGCCGAATCCCTGGCGGTCTTGTTTGGTGGTCACGAAACCTCGGCCGGCACCGGTGGTTTTTTCGCGTTGTGGCTGATGAAAAATCCACAAGTGTGCGAAAAAATTATCGAAGAAGTGAAGGCGTCCATCGCCGAGCACGGTGGCTTCAACGCCTACGCCGTCAGCCAGCTGCGCTATCTGAATGCCGCCTTTATGGAATCCCAGCGCCTGACACCCACCATCATGGCCACCATGCGCTGCCTGATCAAGGACACCCACGTTGCAGGTTACAATCTGCCGGCTGGCGTCAGTATCGTAACGTCGCCCTATCTGATCGGGCGCCGCAAGGATGTCTGGGGGGACGATTCAGAAATCTATCGACCGGAACGATGGCTGGAAAACAAGGGGCCAAAGCCCTATGAGTTTTTTCCGTTTGGCGGCGGCCAGCGCACCTGTGTCGGCTTGAATCAGGCCCGGCAGCAACTGAAGATATTCTTTGCCGTGCTATTGCTTAAAACCAGGTGGGAATCGAAATACAAAGACAACGACATCTGGCCCAGCCAAACCAATATTGCCGGTACCACGCAGCCGGCCGGTGGCGTGCCCATTACAATCCGGCGAAAGTAGATTGTTCACACAATTGCCCGGCAGGTGTCACAGCATCCTGGCGGGCTTTCATCAACAATGGCGGTCACCCTCAACAGCCGTCATCGGAAAACAGGGAATTGCAAACTCGATTTGCACTGCTCGCCATCATCACCGGGCGGGACGAGATCGTTCCCAACGCCCACTCACACAACCTGCACAAGGCCTGGAAAGGGCCCAAACAGCTGCAGATGATTGACGCGGCGGGTCACAATGACGTCACTGCTTTTCCGGATTGCCAGCGGGCGATGCTGCAGTTTTTGCAGGCGCACGCCGTCTGATCCAGAACGCCGTTACGGCCGATACGGTGAGCGTCGCTCCAGCATGCGATTCAGCAGCGGGGAAACCAGTTTCAGCAGCTGCCGTTTAAAACCCGCGCTTGCTTTGAGGTCGGCAATGATGTCGTCGATGCTGTGAAGCTGAAACGCCAGCAGTCGCTGGCTTTCCGCCGTGTCGAGCCAGTCGCCATAAAAATACGGCGGCCCGGGACGAAATGCGCTTGCTCTCAGCGGCCCCAATCCTGTCGCGCCCAGCGCGCGATTGTAAAAATCG
>JBMOPR010000311.1:0-2604 GCA_049323075.1 Pseudomonadota bacterium | reverse complement strand
CACCCGGTCGATGGTTTTTTCGGCGCTGGTGGTGTGCAGCGTGCCAAACACCAGGTGGCCGGTTTCCGCGGCGGTCAGCGCCCGACGGATGGTTTCCAGGTCCCGCATCTCGCCCACCAGAATGATGTCAGGGTCTTCCCGCAGGGCTGAGCGCAAGGCTTCGGCAAATCCCAGGGTGTCGCGGTGCACTTCGCGCTGGTTCACCAGGCATTTCTTGGCTTCGTGCACGAATTCGATCGGGTCCTCGATGGTGAGGATGTGCTCGTAGCGGGTTTCATTCACGTAGTCGATCATGGCCGCCAGGGTGGTGGACTTGCCCGAACCGGTGGGGCCGGTCACCAGCACCAGGCCACGGGGGAATTCACAGATGTTGCGGAATACCTGCCCCTGCCCCAGATCCTCCATCGACAAAACCTTGGACGGAATGGTCCGGAATACCGCGCCGGCGCCCCGGTTCTGGTTGAAGGCGTTGACCCGGAAACGGGCCACGCCCGGCACTTCGAACGAAAAGTCGGTTTCAAGGAATTCTTCATAATCCTTGCGCTGCTTGTCGTTCATGATGTCGTAGATCAGGCCGTGGACCTGCTTGTGGTCCATCGCCGGCAGATTGATGCGGCGCACGTCGCCATCGACCCGGATCATGGGGGGCAGGCCAGAGGACAGGTGCAAGTCGGACGCGCCGTTTTTCACGCCAAAAGCCAGCAATTCGGTAATGTCCATGGGAAACCTTCCGTCGAACTTTCGGGATTGGATCAGAGTTGGGTGGTTCGTCTTTCAAGCGTAGCAGACAAACGCCGGGCTTCTCTGGCCGCCCGCATCACCTAATTCATTTCTGTGATTAAATACCATACTTTCAGGCAGAATGCTTTTTCGCATGGATAACGTTCCTTTTTAGTTGCCTGTGCGCGCCCTGACTTCAACCCGCTGACTGACGACCGCCTGCCATGGACGACCACTCTCTAGCCCTCCGTTTCCAACAGACCCTGGCCCGTATCGAAGCGGCCGCCACCCGCTGTCAGCGCCCGGCGCCGTTGCTGTTGGCGGTCAGCAAAACCCAGCCGGCCGCCGCGATCCGTGCCCTGTTCGCGCTGGGGCAGCGGGCGTTCGGCGAGAGTTACTGGCAGGAGGCGCAGGGGAAGCTGGAACAGCTGGCGGACCTGCCCATCGACTGGCATTTCATCGGTCCGCTGCAGGCCAACAAGACGCGGCCCGTGGCGGAACATTTTGCCTGGGCGCACGGCGTGGAGCGTGAGAAAATCGCCCGCCGTCTGAGTGAGCAGCGTCCGCCGCAGTTGCCGCCGTTGAATATCTGCCTGCAGGTGAATCTGGACGGCGAGGCATCCAAGGCCGGTGTGGCGCCGGAGGATGTGCTGCCACTGGCGCTGGTGGTGAAGGTTCTGCCCAACCTGAAACTGCGGGGGCTGATGTGCATTCCGGCGCCGCGCGAGGATGTGACCGGCCAGCGTGCGGCATTCCGGCGCATGGCGGATCTGCTGGCACAGTTGCAGGCCGCCGGTATCGAGGGGCTGGATACCCTGTCGATGGGCATGTCGGACGATCTGGAGGCGGCTATCGCCGAGGGCAGCACGCTGGTGCGGGTGGGCACGGCGATTTTCGGGGAGCGGGTCTAGCAGCCGGTCAGTCCCGCTGACATTTTTACCTTTCGGATAACCAATCAATGACAGCGAATTTCAGACTGTGGGCCGCGCTGGTCCTGGTGGTGGTGTGCGGATTTGCGTTGCGCACCCACAAGGCTCTGCAGATCGAGAACTATCCCCACGACGACCAGATCAGCTATCTGGCTGCCAGCGGCAAGCTGGATGATTACATGCGATTCATGCCGGCGGCGGGACAGTTGCGCACCGCGCCAGCGGCGGAATGGCAGGCGTTCACCCATGCCGATGCTGGCCAGGGGGCTGTGCAGGCGGTGCGTGAAATCAGCCAGTCGTTGCAGCAGCAGGATATTCATCCGCCGCTGTATTTTGTCTGGCTGCGGGGCGTCGTGAGTGTGCTGCCGGAGTTGAGCCCGGTTACCGGCTGGTTCAGCAACACGCCGTTTTATCTGGCCACGGCCTTCCTGCTGTTTCTGGTCGCGCGCCGTTTGTTGCGCAATCCGCTGACAGCGGTGCTGGCCACCGGCATCTGGTGCTGTGGGGTGGCGGCGATCGAAACCAGCATTGTGGCGCGGCATTATGAAATCCTGACGTTTTTTACCCTGGCCAGCACGCTGTACCTGCTGTGGCTGCTGGACACCGGCAAAGCCGGTCCGTTGGTGCTGCTGGGTTATGGCGTCATTGCCACGCTGGGCTTTCTGGCCAACTACCAGTTTCTCTATCACCTGGGGGCGCTGTCGCTGGTGATTCTGCTGGCGGAATACCGCCGGCCGGCGCGGGTGCTGCTGTTTGCCGCTGTCACGCTGCTGGCGCTGGGTGTGGCGCTGGCGCTGTATCCGGCGCTATTGCAGCAATCGACAGAAGTGGCAGGCTGGTCCCCCGCCATAACCTGGCCCGACCTGCAGTTCCGCATCAAGAACACGCTGGAGGAGGTACTGAAGTTTTGCGCGATCGGTTCGCTGCTGCTGGTGTTTGTTCTTGCGAAGCGGCG
>JBMOPR010000310.1:812-2605 GCA_049323075.1 Pseudomonadota bacterium | reverse complement strand
GGCCACCAGCCTGAACTCCCGCAATGCGGTGTCCGCCGAGGCACTGGACAACCGGCAGGCCCAGCGCGACCAGGCCGCCTCCCGGCTGAAAGCGCTGCAGGCCGCACTGAACCTGGCCCAGCTGAATCTGGATTTCACCCGGGTGGAGGCGCCCATCTCCGGCCGGGTATCCCGGGCACTGGTGACGGAAGGCAACTATGTCAGCGCCGGTCAGACAAGCCTCACCAGCCTGGTGTTCACCGACAGGGTCTATGCGTACTTTGATGCGGATGAGCAGACCTTCCTCAAATTCCGCCAGCACCACGCGGACGGTGCCCAGGTGCCGGTGTTCATGCAACTGGCCAACGAAAGCGAATTCCCCCACCGGGGCCAGATCGACTTCCTGGACAACCGGCTGAATCCGCAGACCGGCACCATTCGCGCCCGGGCGGTGTTCGACAATCGCGAGGGCCGCTTCACCCCCGGCCTGTTCGCCCGCCTGAAACTGGCGGTGAGTGGCCGCTATGAAGCCGTGCTGATCAACGACCGCGCCGTGGGCACCGACCTGAGCAACCAGTTCGTACTGGTGGTGAATGGTGCCAACGAGGTGAGCTATCGCGCGGTAACCCTGGGTTCGCGCCTGCAAGGCCTGCGGGTAGTGAAGGATGGCCTGCAGGATGGTGAACACATCGTGGTGAACGGCCTGCAACGGGTGCGCCCCGGCAGCCAGGTGCAACCACAGGCGGTGCCCATGGCCTCCGCCGACGCCCTGGCGCGGCTGGCCCGGGAACACAACACGCTGCTGCCGGCAGAACCGGCCCTCAGTCTGCACACATCCGGCACCCGCAATGGCCCCGGCTGACCAGGAGAAACACCCATGAATTTGTCCCGTTATTTCATCCAGCGCCCGATCTTCGCCGCCGTGCTGTCAATGCTGATCCTGATCGCCGGCGGCCTGTCCCTGTTCCAGCTGCCCATCACCGAGTATCCGGAAGTGGTGCCGCCCACCGTCGTGGTGTCTGCCAGCTACCCCGGCGCCAACCCCAAGGTGATCGCGGAAACCGTGGCCTCGCCGCTGGAACAGGCGATCACCGGCGTGGAGGACATGCTGTACATGTCGTCCCAGTCCACCGCCGATGGCCGCCTGTCCCTCACCGTCACCTTCGCCCTGGGCACCAATCTGGACGACGCCCAGGTGCAGGTGCAGAACCGGGTGAGCCGTGCCCTGCCCCGCCTGCCGGAGGATGTGCAGCGCATTGGCGTGACCACGGAAAAATCCTCGCCGGACCTGACCATGGTGGTGCACCTGTACTCGCCGGATGAGCGTTACGACAATTTGTACCTGTCCAATTACGGCATTCTCAACGTGAAGGATGAACTGACGCGGATCGACGGCGTGGGCGATGTGCAGGTGTTCGGTGCCGGCGAATTTTCGCTGCGGGTGTGGCTGGACCCGGAACAGGTGGCGTCACTGGGCCTCACCACCGCCGATGTGGTGGCTGCAATCCGCGAGCAGAACCGTCAGGCCGCCGCCGGTGCCATCGGTGCGCCGCCCGCCGCCAGCGCCAGCGACTACCAGCTGCTGATCAACGTGAAGGGCCGGCTGGAATCGGAAGAGGAATTCGGCAATATCGTGGTGCGGATGGGCCCGAACGGCGAGATTACCCACCTGCGCGACATCGCCCGCATCGAGCTGGGTTCCAATTCCTACGCGCTGCGTTCGCTGCTGGACAACCAGCCGGCGGTGGCGCTGCCAATCTTCCAGCGCCCCGGCTCCAATGCCATCGAGATTTCCGACAACGTGCGCGCCACCA
>JBMOPR010000310.1:0-802 GCA_049323075.1 Pseudomonadota bacterium | reverse complement strand
TGGCCCGCCTGAAAGCGAATTTCCCGGAAGGCATCGACTACAGCATCGTCTACGACCCCACCGTTTTCGTGCGCGATTCCATCACGGCGGTGGTGCAGACATTGCTGGAAGCCATCCTGCTCGTAGTGATCGTGGTGGTGCTGTTCCTGCAGACCTGGCGCGCGTCGATCATTCCGCTGGTGGCGGTGCCGGTATCACTGATCGGCACCTTCGCGGTGATGCATCTGGCGGGGTTTTCGCTCAACGCGCTGTCGCTGTTCGGGCTGGTGCTGGCCATCGGCATCGTGGTGGACGACGCCATCGTGGTGGTGGAAAACGTGGAGCGCAATATCGAGCTGGGCAAGTCGCCGCTGGAAGCCACGCAGCAGGCCATGAAGGAAGTGACCGGACCCATCATCGCTACGTCGCTGGTGCTGAGCGCGGTATTTATTCCCACCGCATTCATTTCCGGGCTGACAGGCCAGTTCTACAAACAGTTTGCGCTGACCATCGCGATCTCCACGCTGATTTCCACGTTCAACTCGCTGACCCTGAGCCCGGCGCTGGCGGCAGTGCTGCTGAAACCCCACGGCGCCACACCGGACCGCCCCACCCGCGTCATCAACTTTTTGTTCGGCTGGCTGTTTCGCCCGTTCAACCACGCATTTGAAAAACTCGGCAACGGTTACGGCGTCACGGTGAAAAAACTGATCCGCGGCAGCGCCATTGTGGTGGCGGTGTACGGCGGGCTGATGCTGCTGACCCAACAACAGTTTGCCCATACGCCCACCGGTTTCGTGCCGGGGCAGGACAAGCAGTACCT
>JBMOPR010000309.1:0-2607 GCA_049323075.1 Pseudomonadota bacterium | reverse complement strand
ACGAAAAGTAATCCTTGGCCAGCTGGGCACGGTCCTTGCCATCGCTTTCGTCCAGGCGCCGGAATACATCTGCCAGCTGTTCCTCATACCGGATCATCAACCGCAGGTAGATTTCGTCCTTGGTCTCGAAGTGCTTGTAAATGGTGCCCTTGCCGATATTGACTGCGTCCGCAATCATTTCCACCGTCACCTTGTCTTCGCCCTTGGCAATAAACAATTCCTGGGCGCGCTCCAGAATTTCCTCTTCTCTTCTGCGGAATTCCTGAGCCTTTTGACTGGCTTTTTGTAAATCACTCATCCGACAAGCCTCCAACTATCCAACAACAGGCGCGATTATGCGCAATTTCCCGCTCATTTCCTATTACCAAGCGAGAGCAAAGTACGGTTTTTTATTGCCACAAATTCCTTATAAGTCAGACAATTGCGACAACTTTGCTTTGTCCGACCAAAGATGACCTTGGAGTCACCAATTCAAACACTATAGACTATTCTACTCTGGCCAGCTGGATGCAATTGCCTTGAAGCGCATTGATCTGAATTCTGAATTTCCGCTCGACCCTGAACTCTGCTACCTCAACCATGCGGCGGTGGCGCCCTGGCCCCGACGCGCCGCCGAGGCGGTGGCGCGTTTTGCCCAGGACAATGGCAACCGCGGTGCTGCCGATTACGAACGCTGGCTGGAAACGGAGCAAACTCTGCGCCAACGACTGGCGCGGCTGATCAACGCGCCATCCACCCGCAACATCGCACTGCAGAAAAACACATCGGAAGGCCTGTCGGCCATTGCCTGGGGCCTGGACTGGCATCCGGGGGATTGCGTGGTGATCAGCGACCAGGAGTTTCCCAGCAACCGCATTGTCTGGGAATCCCTGCAACGCCTGGGTGTGCAGGTAGTGGAAGCGACGCTGGCGACGGCGGATCCGGAACAGTCGATCATCGACGCCATGGACGGCAATACCCGTTTGCTGTCAGTCAGCTCGGTACAATACGGCACCGGTCTCGCCCTCGATCTGGTGCGGCTGGGAGAGGCCTGCCGGGAGCGGGGCGTGCTGTTTTGCGTGGATGCGATCCAGAGCCTGGGTGCCCTGCCCTTCGATGTCAGCCAGTGCCGCGCGGATTTCGTGGTGGCAGACGGCCATAAATGGATGCTGGGCCCCGAAGGCGTTGCGTTGTTCTACGTGGCCGAGCCCCATCTGGAACGCCTGCAGCTGCATCAGTTCGGCTGGCATATGGTACGCGATCGGGGCAATTACGATATCAAGACCTGGACCATTGCCAGCGATGCCAAACGCTTCGAATGCGGCAGCCCCAACATGCTGGGCATCCATGGGCTGGAGGCAAGCCTGGCGCTGCTGGAGGAAATCGGCGGCGAGCGAATCCTGGCGGAACTGATGACCCGCGTTGGCGTACTGGAGCAGCTGCTGCGTGAGCATCCAGAACTGGAGCTGATCACAGTGACAGACCGCCCGCTGCGGTCGGGAATCCTGACGTTCCGGCATCGCACCATGGCGACACCTGCCCTGTTCAAACATCTGCGCGACCAGCAGGTGGTGTGCGCACCGCGCGGCGGTGGCATCCGTTTCTCACCCCATTTCTATACACCGCTGGACGTGCTTGAGCGTGCAGTGAGCCTGATTCCCGGGAAGGAGTAGTCGATCATGCGTGTACTGCAGCGCATTCTGGCCTTTTTCGTCGGCTGGTTGAACCGGCAGAAAGAACCGCGCGAACATGCCCTGTGCGATTTCGATCGCGTGCGCAGCGAGCTGCGACCAGGCGATGTACTGTTGCTGGAAGGTCGCAGCGTCGCGGAGCGGATTCTCAAAACCGTCACGCTTAGTCCCTGGACCCATGCGGCCCTCTATATCGGCCGCCCGATGGAGCTGGAAGACAGCGATCTGAAGAACACCCTGAGCAATTTTTTCAGCGCCGCGCCGGATACCCCACTGATCATCGAAACCCGGCTCGGCTGCGGCGTGCAGGTGCGCCCGTTGCTGGACCTTGAACATGACCACATCCGCATCTGCCGGCCCAAGGGCCTTGCGCCCAAGGATGTGCAACAGGTGATCCGCTTCGCGATCAACCGGCTCGGTTCATTCCAGAACGGCATCTACCTGATGGACCTTACACGCTTCCTGTTTCCCTGGGGTCTGCTGCCGTCCAGCTGGCGGTTGCCGCTGTTCCGGCGCTGGCCCGGGCGCCACACCAAGAATCTGTCATCGTCCTTCATCGCCGAATCCTTCGGCTTCATCCAGTTTCCGGTTTATCCGCTGGTGAAAATCACCACGGACCAGGGCACCCAGCTGTGGCGCCGGCATCCGCGCCTGTGTCTGCCGTACGAAATCGACATGTCGCCGAATTTTGAAATCGTGAAATATCCCTTCCTGGATTTTCGCCAGTATGACCACGATCGCATGATTCCCTGGAAAGGCAGCGGCCTTTATTCCGGTGTGGAGCAGGATCCGGCACTGACCTTCCAGCGTCCTCCCGCGACGAAACCTGCGGCGGACCAGCCGGCCGGCAACGTGCTGCCCATCAACCTGCGTTCCGACTAGCAGGTCGCGGGGCGTGCACCTGCGAAAATCCCCGCTTGCACGAGCCAGCGGCATG
>JBMOPR010000308.1:0-2610 GCA_049323075.1 Pseudomonadota bacterium | reverse complement strand
GGGTGCATTTAGGGTTTTTACCCAACCGTGCTAACCTTTCTGCTGCCTCCTTTAGATGCAGTACACGGATAACAACAAGATGAAAGCCGCATTCCACTGGGAAGACCCGTTCCTGCTGCAGCAGGAACTGAGCGCCGACGAGCGCGCCATCCAGGACACCGCCCGCCAGTACGCCCAGGACAAACTGCTGCCCCGCGTCGTCCTCGCCAACCGCACTGAACGTTTCGACCGCGACATCTACCGCGAAATGGGTGCCCTGGGCCTGCTGGGTTCCACCCTGCCGCCGCAATACGGTTGCGCCGGCGTCAACCACGTGGCCTACGGCCTGATTGCCCGCGAAATCGAAAAAGTCGACAGCGCCTACCGCTCCACCCTGAGCGTGCAGTCGTCCCTCGTCATGTTCCCGATTTTCGAATTTGGCGATGAAGCACAGCGCCAGCATTACCTGCCCAAACTGGCCAGCGGAGAATGGGTGGGCTGCTTCGGCCTCACCGAACCGGACCATGGCTCCGATCCTGGCGGCATGAGAACCCGCGCCGAAAAAATTCCCGGCGGCTACAAACTCAACGGTGAAAAACTCTGGATCACCAGCAGCCCGATTGCCGATGTGTTCGTGGTGTGGGCAAAACTGGATGGCGTAATTCGCGGATTCGTGCTGGAGCGCGGACTCAAGGGCTTATCCACACCGAAAATTGAAGGCAAATTGTCGCTGCGGGCATCGGTCACCGGTGGCATCGTACTGCAGGATGTGGAAGTACCCGATTCCGCTTTGCTGGAAAAAGCCAAAGGCCTGGCCGGTCCGTTTTCCTGCCTGAACAAGGCCCGCTACGGCATCGCCTGGGGCACCCTGGGCGCTGCGGAATGCTGCTGGCTCGCTGCGCGGGACTACACACTGCAACGCACCCAGTTCGGCAAACCGCTGGCCGCCAACCAGCTGGTGCAGAAAAAACTCGCCGACATGCAAACCGACATTGCCCTGGGCCTGAACGGCGCCCTGCGCATGGGTCGCCTGATGGACGCCGGCCAGTGCGCACCGGAACTGATTTCCCTGATGAAACGCAACAACTGCGGCAAGGCGCTGGACATTGCACGCACTGCCCGCGACATGCACGGCGCCAACGGCATCAGCGATCTGTATCCCGTGCTGCGTCACGCCATCAATCTGGAAACGGTCAACACCTACGAAGGCACCCACGACATCCACGCCCTGATCCTGGGCCGCGCCCAGACCGGACTACAGGCATTCCAATGAAGCAGTTTTTAATGTCTGCGCTGCTGGCGGGCAGCGCCCTGGTCGCGCACGCGCAGGAAGAACCCGCCGCACTGACCGATTCCGTCACCCACAAACTGTTCCAGGTGCAAAGCCAGGTGCTGCCCAACGGCCTGCACGTGATCCGCCATCACCGCGACACCAGCGATACCTTCACCGCGCAACTGGTGGTGGAAGTGGGGCTGCAGGATTTTCCCTGCAAAACCCAGCAGGCACCGCACCTGCTGGAGCACATGCTGTTCGAAGGCACACAACGGCACGACCGCAAGGCCCTGCGCCAGCTCATCCGCGACCACGGTGGCCTGAGCAACGGCTTCACCAGGGAGGAATACACCCACTACACCTTCGACATCCATTCGGACTATCCCGACATCGCCCTCGATGCACTTTATTCCATGATGTCGGAACCCCTGTTCAATCCGGCGGACATGGAAACCTCGCGCCAGGTGATTCATGCCGAAATGGGCACCAGCAGCAACCAGCTGCAACTGGCGCTGTCTGGCAAACGGGTACTCACCAGCATCGCCAAGGCACGCATATATTCCGGCAGCAATCTGGAATGCCCCGACCTCACCACGCCGGAAGGCATTTCGCTGGAGCAGATCAAAACCATCTTCGAACAGCACTATGTTCCCGCCAACATGACGCTGATTCTGTTGGGCCATTTCGATGACGCCCGCATCGACGCACTGCTGCAACAGACTTTCGCGCGACTGCCCGCCCGTGCGCCAACACCCCGCGCACCGGTGGAATTCTCCGCCATCAATTACAATCCGCTGCAGGAAAAACGCGCCCTGTTCGATCCGGAAGTGGATGTGCACCTGTTCATCCCCGCTGTCGGCAGCATCGATCCTGCCCACAACAGCTACCAGATCGTGGCGGAATATCTCGGGGAACAGTTGTTTTACGACGTACGCGGCCAGCGCGGCATGGCCTACACACCGCAGGCGCTGGTGGACAACAACAGCCTGTACGGCTATCTGCAAGCCACCACCCGCACCAGCGATCGCTGGTACGACGACGTCGTTCGACTGTTCCAGGAAAAATACGCACAGATCCGGCAACAGGGAGTGCCCCAGGCCGACGTGGAACGGCTACGGCAAAAACTGATTCTGGAATTCGAAAGCAAACAGCGCGACAACGCCGAACTGGCACAGGTTTACCGGCACTATCGGCACATCATCCGCGCCCGGGGTTCCATGCCGGATCTGGTAGCGCTGCTGCAGCAGGTGGATGCTGCACAGGTAAAGGCCGATATCGACCGGCATTTTCCGGAGAAGCCATTGCTGGCGATTCTGCGCCCGCCCACCACAGAGGAAATCCTGCTGCGCATTGGACCG
>JBMOPR010000307.1:0-23603 GCA_049323075.1 Pseudomonadota bacterium | reverse complement strand
GTTCCTGGTCGCCGTATTGCAGCACAATACTCAGCTCACCTTCCGGGGTGCGGGCTAGGGCGGCGGGGTTATAGTACACCGCCCAGGCACCGGGATCGAAGGCGCTGAAAGCCTGGGCGGAACCGGCGTTGACCGGGCCAAGGCCATAGGTGGATGCTCCGTCGCCTGCGCCGGCAAAGGCATCGTCGGGCTGTGTGCCAATTATTGCTGCTGTCAGGAACAGGCTGTAGGTGGTCGGCAACAACCGGTGAATTGTGCATGCCATGCAATTACCCCCTTTTTTTTGTGTTATTTTTCTTGTGGTTGTTTTTGGTTGTTTGAACGAGTCTTTTACTTGGTTGGCCAACCAACGTCAAGAGAAAGATGCACAAACGAATGATGACCAGGAATACGTGAAACGTAATATTGGGCAATAGGGCATTCGGGATATTTGTCGCGTTAGGAGATCAGGGGTGGTGCTCGGGCAGAACGGAGAGTAGCGGAGCAAGAGGCGCGGGAACGGTCCTTGAATGTGGGAGCTGGCAGAGGGCATTTCTCGTGAAGCGACTTGCCCTCGCGCTTCCATTCGCTCGAAATTTTTCTTGTAACGAACACTGCATTGCGGGCCGTTTTGCAAACGGCATCGGCGGATAGCCCTCTTACTTCGCCAAAGGCTCAGAGATATCGCCGCAGCCGTTGTATTGATACTTAGCCATGTCGAAACTCCCCGGCACCGTAGAGGGCGACGAACCTGGGGGCGTTTTGCCGGTTGAAACCTTACCCCGGTCGCCCCCCGACTATGCTGCAGGGCCAGCACTGACTTTCATGAAGGTAGCTGCGCCGAAACACAGTGAGTTATCCGGTGACACCGTCCTGATCGGTGGTATTCGCCAAAATTACGCGATTGCGGCCGCCTCGTTTGGCCTCGTAGAGGGCCTGATCGGCCGCTTTGAGCAAGTCGTTCAGGTCGGAGATGGCGTGGGTCGGGTAGCAGGCGACGCCGAAGCTTGCGGAAATGCTGATACGATTGCCATCGATTTCCACCACTGCGTCGCTGATTGCCTTGTGCAGTCGCTCGGCGATTCCGGCCGCGATTTTCAGTGTCACGCCCGGGAGCAGAATAGCGAACTCCTCCCCGCCATAGCGACCCACCTCATCGTACGGGCGTGCGTTGGCCATCATGATCTCCGACGCTGCTACCAATACCGCATCGCCGGCGTGGTGACCCCAAGTGTCGTTGATGTGCTTGAAGTGGTCTAGGTCCAGCATTATGCAGCCCAGGGACTTCGGCGTGTTACTGGACAATCTCTTGGCTCGTGCCAGTTCATTTTTTGCCCGTTCGATGAAGCAGCGGCGGTTGATCAGACGGGTGAGGCCATCGACGTTGGACATTTCACGATAGAGGTTTTCCCTTTCTGCCCAGCGTCGGATGACAAGCATGCAGAGGTATAGGACGGAGTAATGAATAGCGGCGACTGTGACTTCTATGAACAACCACCCGATCACCGGTGAGCCGTCAGGCTGATATACGGACCGGGACAGCAAGGGTGCATGTTTAAACGCGCCGCTAAAGTCAATGGTGGCGAATGTGATTAGGGTCACCAAGACGGTCCAGTAGGCGACGAGTATCTTTGTTACCCAGGTCAACGCCGAAGCGATGTTGACGCCAACGAAAAAAAACAGAAGCCCATGGGTGAAATACGTGCCGGTAAGATAGCTGCTCAGTATGATATTGATCACGAAACCGGCGATGACAATGTTTTCAAATGCGGGCCAGTCGTTTTCCCTGCGACGTCGTTTCCATGCCAGCCAGATGTAGCTGGCGAGTAAGATGATATGCAGGCCGTACAGACCGAGCAACGTCCAGGCGACAGGCAGTGCAAGGTATTGCGGCGCCAGCGCCATGGTGCCAGCAAGCGCAATGCTAAACACAACAGTCGCCAGCATAACCAGGCTTGCAAGCAGAATAAAACGGTCAATGGGATGCCAGTCCAAGGGGTTCCTGAGCCAAAGCATACCAATAAGAGGCGTGTTTTCTGCAGTTTGCTGCTGTGTGCCGCCTCGAGAGCGCTTTTTCATTTTTATTCCCCCCGGGGGCTGAAGAGACAAATGCCAACAAGCCAGATTAGGAAAGTGTAGACGAATACTGCTTCCTGCCTCGCTTGTTGAACTGGTGTGATTTTGCAGCGAGTATCGATTATGTAGTTGGCATGGCTAGCAACCGCAAATTGATGGCAAAAGCAGGCATCTGTCCGGATTTACCTATGTCCTGATGCAGGGATTGCGCAGTCTGGCACTGCAACATACTGCGCTGGAAAAATGCCAGATGAATACACTGCGGTTGAAGCTATTGTGCGCTAGCGATGGATAGACAGGACCACGACCTGATGTTTTGCTATTTCGTCGGGCTGGATATGGATGATGGAGTCTAGAACTATTCTATGTTAGCCAAGAACAGAGATCGCTTGTTGTCAGGCAAATTTTCAGACCATCCTCAAGCCCTGGGCGGCATAGCCCCTCGCGAACTGACACGCTGCCTGTACTGCTCGGGCGGATGGCCAAACCAGCGTTTGAAGGCACGCCTGAAATTGGCGCTGTCGTGATAGTGCATCAACGCCGCGATGTCCTCGATCGACAGTTTGCTGTCGCACAGGTAGCTGGCCGCCTGCTGGGACAGGATGTCGTCACGAATTTGTCGAAAACTGCTGTTCTCCTGTTTGAGCTTGCGGGCCAGAGTGCGTTTGTTCATGAACAGGGAGGCTGCGGCTTCTTCTTCACTGAGCGTGCCGGGTGGTCGGGACAGCATCATCTTCTTGAGCCGGGTCTGGTAGTTCGGTTTATGGGTCGGAAGTTGCGCTAGCATGGCTTCGCACTGCTGCAGGGCAAGACGGTAGTTTTCATGATTGGCGGAGGCGTTCGGTTCCTGGCACAGCGTCATCGGTAGCTTGAGCGTCAACTGATCACAGCCAAAGCGAATTCGTCCGGACAAATACTCGGCATAGAGGGCATGGTATTCGGGTGCCGGATGGGTAAAGCCTATTTCCGCCTCATACAGGGGGCGGCCGACAATGAACTCGCCGAATTCGAGCAGCACCTTGACAATCGTGTCCGCCACGCAGCGCTGGAGGTCTGCGTTCAGCGGCACCTGAAAATCCAGCCTGCACTCCAGATGTTCTTCAACCTGCTGCAAATGCAGCTGGATAACGCTGGCGCGGGTGGGCAGGAAGGTGTGTATCGCCCGTAATGCGCTGAGCAGGTCCGGGCTGCTGGAGGCGGCAAATCCCATCGCACCGTGGGTTGCCGGGGTCAGGCGTTTGCCCAGACGTAATCCGAATTCCGGCTGGCCGGACAGCGCCAGTGCGTTGCGCAAGACCCGTACCTGCTGGGCCGGTGTGAGCAGGCTGTCCTCGCTCAGGAACTGCTCGACGTCAAGAGCCGTGCCACGCAGTAAAATGGGCAACTGTCTGACTGTCAGGTCCAGCTCACGGGCGATAATCCGCGAATAGTTCGACGGAATACTAGCTTCAAGATTTTGCCAACCATCTGCCTGTTGTGCCATCGGCTTGCCCATTGCTCCTATGCGGTGACATTGTCTCTAAATGACCCCCACAGTGTCAAGAAATGACCTCGTCGCCGTGTTCGCTTCGAATCACTATCCAATGCAGTAAGTTACTCGCAGGAGAGAGGCAGTGGGCAAGATTACCTTTATTGAGCATGACAACACCGAACATGTCACAGAATTTGAGGCTGGAACCACGCTGATGCAGATTGCCGTCGATAATGCCGTTCCCGGTATCGACGGTGATTGTGGCGGGGAGTGCGCCTGCGGCACCTGCCACATGATCGTTGCGGATGAGTGGTTCGGCAAGACCGGATCGATCGGCGACGCTGAGGAGCAGATGCTGTCCATGACCCCGGAGCGGGCGCAAACCTCGCGTCTCGGCTGTCAGGTTCGAACCACCGAGGCGATGGACGGCATGACCGTGCATTTGCCCGAATTCCAGATGTAAGCACGGAGGACGCCATGTCAACGAAATCAAGCGCGACTGATGTAATTCAGGCCAAAATGATCAACGCCACCTCCAGAGTGGTGCCAATGCACTTGCAAATCCAGGCGCTGAAAATGTTGGTGAAGGCAAAGAAGAAGATCATCGGCGCGCGGCGGCCCCCGCTCAACTTCGTCGAAGCGTCTGTGCCCGATGTCAACACACTGGCGCTTGAGGACATCGATCTCAGCAATCCTTTTTTATACCGGCAAGATCAGTGGCGTGCCTACTTCAAGCGGCTCCGTGATGAGGCACCGGTGCACTACCAAAAGAACAGTTTATTCGGACCATTCTGGTCGGTGACACGCTATGAAGACATTCTGTTCGTGGACAAGAACCACGAGCTGTTTTCCTCCGAGCCGCAAATCGTGCTGGGCGATCCCCCGGAAGGGCTGTCGGTGGAAATGTTTATCGCCATGGATCCGCCCAATCATGATGTGCAGCGCCGGGCGGTTCAGGGTGTGGTCGCGCCGCAGAATTTGAAGGAAATGGAAGGGCTGATCCGCACGCGTGCCGGGGACGTGCTCGACAGTCTGCCTATGGGCGAAGCCTTCAATTGGGTGCCGACCGTGTCGAAGGAACTGACCGGGCGCATGCTGGCCACGTTGCTTGACTTCCCTTATGAGGAACGTCACAAGCTGGTTGACTGGTCGGATAGATTGTCCGGCGCAGCATCGGCAACCGGCGGTGAGTTTACCGATGAAGATGGCATGTTTGACGACGCCGCAGATATGGCGTGGTCGTTCTCCAGACTTTGGCGCGACAAGGAGGCACGCCGCGCGGCTGGCGAAGAACCTGGTTTCGATTTGATCAGCATGCTGCAGAGCAGCGCAGATACAAAGGATTTGATCAATCGTCCGATGGAGTTTATCGGGAACCTGGCGCTGCTTATCGTTGGTGGCAATGACACCACCCGCAACTCCATGAGCGGCGGCGTGCTGGCCTTGAATCAGTTCCCCGAGGAATTCGCCAAACTGAAGGCGAACCCGGAGCTGATTCCGAACATGGTCTCGGAAATCATCCGCTGGCAAACCCCGCTGGCGCATATGCGCCGTGTCGCCACGCAGGACGTGGAGATGCATGGAAATACCATCAGGAAAGGTGATCGTGTGGTGATGTGGTACGCCTCGGGCAATCGGGACGAGAGAAAATTCGAAAACCCCGATCAATTCATTATCGATCGTAAGGACGCGCGAAATCATATGTCGTTTGGCTATGGCGTTCACCGTTGTATGGGAAACCGTCTGGCTGAATTGCAGCTGCGCATTCTCTGGGAAGAACTGCTCAAGCGCTTTGACGACATCGAAGTAGTCGGCGAGCCAGTTCGGGTGCAGTCGAACTTCGTGCGCGGCTACTCTGAGCTGATGGTTAAACTGACGCCAAAGCAGAAGTAGTTCTGGTGGAAGAGAAGACCTGATTAAACACTCTGCGGGAACAGGGAAAGCCAGGTGTCCGCAGAGTGTTATGGTCTTTGACTACGATCCCGGTTTGATAAATGGCTGGCGCGAACTCGCTCGACATCAATGGCGTAGTGCTGATTTATGGAACCCGGTAGTGCCGAGGCGAGTTCAGTTACAGAAGCAGTGGAGAGGGGGAGCATGACAATAAGTGAGAAGCAGACCACTGTCATCGTTGGTGGCGGGCACGCAGCGGGTGCGCTCATGACAATCTTGCTGCAGAAAAAATATCAGCATGAGGTGGTTCTGGTAGGCGAAGAGCCCCATCCACCCTACCAGCGACCTCCCCTGTCCAAGAATTATCTGGCAGGAGAGGTTGATCAGGCGTCGCTGTACCTGAAGCCGCGCGTGGTGTATGAAAAAGCAGGACAGCAGTTGCGGCTCGGCGTGCGCGTCGAACAAATTGATCGGGACAACAAGACTATCAGGTTGTCGGATCAGAGCACGTTGAAATACGATCAACTGGTACTGGCTACGGGTTCACACGTCCGGCGTTTGCGGGCACCCGGGTCTGACTTGCAGGGCATTCATTACCTACACGACATAACTGACACAGATGCTCTACGTGAGAAATTGGTTCCGGGGAAGCGTTTGGTCATCGTCGGTGGCGGTTATATCGGCCTTGAGGTGGCAGCCAGCGCTACCAAGAAAGGCGTGAATGTCACGGTGCTGGAAGCCGCTGATCGTCTTATGCAGCGCGTAACAGGCCCGGAGATGTCCGCGTTCTTTTACGCCAAACACCGTGGCGCCGGTGTGGACGTACGTCTGAACACGGCGGTAACCGGTTTCGAAGCGGGCGATCAAGGTCGTGTGGCAGGTGTGACGTTGGCGGATGGCGGCACTGTGCCGGCTGATGTTGTGCTCGTTTCCATTGGCGTTATACCGGAAACCGCGCTGGCTGAGGCCGCCGGACTGCCCTGTGATGATGGTATTGTCGTGGATGAGTTTGCCCGCACCGGTGATCCTGACATCCTGGCGATTGGCGACTGTACCCGCCACCGCAATCTTTTCTTCGAGAAAATGCAACGGCTTGAGTCTGTCGCCAACGCGGTCGATCAGGCCCGTACTGCAGCGGCCACTCTGATGGGCGAGGAGAAGCCTTACGATAGCGCCCCGTGGTTCTGGTCGAATCAGTATGACGTTCGCCTGCAGATGGTGGGGCTATCGCAAAATAGTGATCAGCGCGTGCTGCGCGGCAGCGCTGAGGATAAGGAATTTGCGGTGTTCTATCTCCGCGAGGGCAGTGTCATCGCTGTTGATGCTGTCAATCTGCCGGTTGCCTTTATGGTTGGCAAGCAGTTGGTGCAGCACCGCAAGAGCGTTTGCGCTAAAGCATTGAGTGATCCTCGTACTGATTTGAAGTCTCTGGTCTGAAACGGCGTTTCGCGCCGTTGCTCTTCAGAAACAGGTAATTGTCCATCGACAGATGCTTTGCTCGCCACAGCATTTCCACCGAGGTCGAGGGGCGCAGCATGGGCGCGTCGCCATGGTGGTCGAAGTAATAGCTGTTGGAGAGTGCGCAGTTGTGGTTCAGAAATACGGTGTTCTGCTGCCGTTTCTGAATGTTCTGAAAGTAGCGGTCATGCACGGTCTGCCGGATTTCCACCCGGGTTGCCTTGCGCCGGAGGGCCTCGCGGATGCAGCGTGAAATATGAATGGCATTTCCCTCCACCATCTTGAAGTAGGAGGTGCCAATCAATGCATAGGGCCCGAGCATGATGTAAAAGTTCGGATACCCGGGAATGGTCAAGCCTTCGTAGGCCTGATAGCGGTTATCGTGCCAGAACTGGCCGAGATCAACGCCATTGCTGCCGATTAGTTCGAACGAGGGGATGTTGCCCTTTTCGAATGTTTTATAGCCAGTAGCGAGCACCAGTACATCAATGCGCCTGGACTTGCCGTCGCTGGTGGTGATGCCCTGTCGGGTGATGCGCTGGATGGGTGTGGTGACCAGTTCGACATTATCGCGGGCGAACGTTGTGAAGTACTCGTTGGAGAAGGTCGGTCGTTTGCAACCAAAGCCATAGCCCGGGCTGAGTTTTTCCCAGAGATCCTGTCTGCCGGGGAGCTGATCTCGCATATTGTCGAGTGCGGCCTTCTCACAGGCGCGCACGATCCAGGGGGCCTGGCGATAATAGATCGCCGACAGCACCATCAGGGTTTCGCTGGCCAGATCGGTTACGCTGCGAACGCCACTTTGCAGGGTGGGTAAGGCACGAAACAGGCTTTTGAGCCAGCCGGGCAACAGCCGGTCCGGCTTTTTCAGAACCCAGATCGGGGTGCGTTGATAGACATCAAGCTGTTTCGCTTGACGAGCGATCTCCGGCACCAGTTGCACGGCAGTGGCACCGGTGCCGATGACGGCAACGCGTTTGTCTGTCAGGTCCATGTCTTCAGGCCAGCGGGCCGTGTGGACAATTTCTCCCTCGAAGGCATCAAGACCTTCGATGTCAGGGAGCTTGGGGGAGATCAGCCCGCCGCAGGCGGAGACCAGATGCCGGCCACGCAATATTTCGCCACTCGCCAGACTGATTACCCAGAGATTGTTTTCAGTGTCGAATTGCGCCCGTTCCACTTCGACGCCGAAGCGGATATGGCGGTATATGCCGTACTTGGACGATATCTGCCGGGTGTATTGATACAGCTCGCTACCCGGGGCGAATACCCGGGACCAGTTCGCGTTCTGCTCGAACGAAAAAGAGTAGGTGAACGAGGTGATGTCCACGGCAATGCCGGGGTAGCGATTGTCGCGCCAGGTGCCACCGACATCGTTGCTACGCTCGAGGATCAGGATGTCGTCGACGCCGTCCGCCTTGAGCTGGATGGCGGCACCGATGCCGGAGATGCCGGCGCCGACAATAATCACTTCGTGATCAGGAAGGACAGCGGAAGGACGCCGGGTTTGATCGGCGGTGAAAGCGGCCATGTTCATGCAACAGCCTCCTGGGTGGTCGGTGATGCGTGCAAGTTATCGGATCGGGAGCTGTGGTTGGGTAGTTCGTTATGCCGTCGACTGCTCAGATGGGACTGCATGAAACGGACTATTTTGCGTGTATCCTGACGGGCCTCAGGTAGGAGTAGCAGGAAAATTGGCCAGACGTGGGGCATGTCCTGTCGTGATAGCAGAGTGACTGGTACACTCGCACGACGAGCTTGTTCTGCAACGACATAGGAATCATCGCGCAGGCATTCCTCTTCACTTACCGTCAGCATCAACGGTGGCAGACCCTGATAGTCACCCTGCGTCGGGGACGCGTAGGGATGGAACGGATCGGCGCCCTGCAGGTATATCCTGGTGGCGCCGTCGATCATCACCCGCGACAGCATCGGGTCGCTGCCATTATTCGCATCCCTGGACATCAGCTTTCCGGTTGCATCGGCGCCGGGTGAAATGGCCACTGCGCACACCGGCATGAGCTGTTGCTCGTCGCGGGCACGCAGCAACGTCGCCAGAGTCAGATTGCCTCCAGCGGAATCGCCAGCCACCATCAGTGGCAAGGATTCTTTAATCAAGGCGCTATATACAGCAAAGGCATCATCGGTTGCCGCCGGGAAAGGGTGTTCCGGTGCCAGTCGATAATCTGCGAGAAAAACACGGGCATTGAGTGCTTTTGCCAGCGTGCCGCAGAAATGGTGATAGGTATCGAGACGACCCCCGACGAACGCTCCTCCATGGAGGAACAGCACGGTCGCCACAGGATTGACGGTGCTCATCCACTGACCAAGAACATCGGCCACGCGTCCATTGCGCAGGCTGACGCCACGGGGTATTTGGGAGGGTATCAGCGGGGCATTCATGACCCTGCGTAAATGACGGACCAGATGATCAGGGTCCTGAATGTCGCGCTTCATGATAGCGCGGAACAGGGGCTTGATGATTTTTGCAGCAAGTGACGCCATGGGGGTCTCCCGGATTCAGTTGGCCAGCAGGCGATAGGTCTCGCCGACGGTGCGGGCGTAAAGGCGCGGCATCAGGCGCTTGAAACGCCAGGCGAGGCGCCCATCGATTTGTGGCAGTACGTAAAGCTCACCACGATCCAGCGCATCAAGTGTTTGTCGGGCAACTTTGTCGGCAGTGGTCAGGGCGAAGCGAGTCATGGCGGACCGCGCAAATTCGCGGCGCCTTTCCGGTAGCTTGCCGTCGTTGACGATGTTGGTGGGGACCACGGTCGGGCACAGTGCAGTGACTTTAACCCCGGTTCCGGCAAGCTCAGCAGCCAGAGTTTCCGAGAGCGCCAGCACCCCGGCCTTGGTGACGTTGTAGGTGCTCATTTCCGGCGCTGCACCAAAAGCGGCGGCGGAAGCGACATTGATGATGCCACCATAGCCAAGATCCCGAAGTTTCGGCGCGAAGTAATGGCAGCCGTGGATTACGCCCCAAAGATTCACGTTCATGCACCAGTGCCAGTCATCCAGTGGCACCTCGCCGATGGGCCCGCCGAGACCCACACCTGCATTGTTGATAACCAGTGTCACCGGACGGCCGAGCAGTTTCTCGGCCTCATCACTGAGTGCTTCCATCTGCTTTGCATCACCGACGTCACAGCGACGGGCAATTGCCTTGCTGCCCAGGGTCTTCAGGCATGCGGCGACCTGTTCGGCCCGCTCCTCATTGATGTCAGCACAGATTACCGCGCCGCCACGGCGTGCCAGCTCATAGGCAAAGCTGCGGCCGATGCCGCTGCCGGCTCCGGTGACGACAGCGGCGGCGTTGCGGGAGGGTGGTAGAGGTTGCTTTTTCATAGGAGCCCCTCAGGCGGGTTGCGCAACTGGACGGAGACGGCGACTGGTGCGGGTGCCGCGCTGGTGCTTGAGCAGAGCCTCGAATGCCTTGTGGGTGTCGCCGGTCTTCTCGTAGGCGCGCTTCCAGACCCTGATGATCTCCCGATTGTCATCGTCCCAGGGATGGAAAGTGGGCGAGAAATAGGGGAAGACACCTGCCAGTACTTTGGAAAGAATGCCGGGCTTGACGAACAGCACCTTGAGCATATATGTCGCCGAACGTAGATTCAGGAGCTGTTTGTCTTTGGCCAGCAAGAACGCCTGATTGCCGATCATGATCGGAAAGCCAAGTGCGATGGCCAACATCATGCCGCTGATACGCAACCGGTAACTGCGCAGACCGCCGCCGCTGGCGTCGACGAACACATCGTAGCTGACGCTCTTGTGCTCGGTTTCCTCGACGAAGTGCCAGTACAGCATGGCCCGTAATTCAGGGTGCGTTTCGTCGAAAAGTTCCGGGTGCTCAAGCAGCACCGAGGAAATGATGGCGGTGAAATGCTCGAACGCCGCAGCGATGGAGCTTTGCATGTCATCGCTCAGGCGATGCTGGAGTTCCTTGCGAATAAGCTTGAAGATGGCTTCGACCTTGTCCATGGGGACGCCTTGCTGCACGCATATGGCATTCATCTCGTCATGCTCGCGGGCATGAATGCGCTCCTGGCGGATGAACTCACCCGCAGCTTTGCGCACTTCCGGGTCGCGCAGTTTGTCAAGTTGTCTGCGGGCCGAGTTCATCACCCAGCGTTCGCCATCTGGCACGGCAGCCAGAATGGCGTTCATCCAGTGCGTGCTCCAGGGGTCGTTGTTGAACCAGTGGCGGGCGACCGTCTCAAGGTTCATCGGGAAGTGGAGATCGCGCGTTACAACTTCGTCGTAACCGATCTTGCGATTTGCCAAGGCCATTTGGGTTCTCCGGTCATGAGTGAGCGTGAGCATTAGGCTAGTTGGACGACCAGCCAAATGTCAATCCTGTGATATAGAGAAAGGTCAGAAATATGTATCAGACCTGACGGTGCCTGAGCAGGCAGCGGCGTTAAGGTTGTCAAAGAGGCTGATCGAGGCGGGACGGGATCGAATCCAAGTGTGCGGAGCGGTACTCGGGGTATAGCGATCAAACTTACAGAAAAGTTGGTTAAGGACAATTTAAGCAATTAATATCAATAAGTTGCGTCACATTAGAACGGCATTTGATCGCGCTTGAAACAACCCTTCAAAACAACTCATCCATTTCATCCCGTTCCCGGATCGGGCGCATCTGCCCGGCTTCCACCTTCGGATCGACTGTAAACCGGTACCGCCCCATCACATGCAAGTGATCATGGATGACGGGTGACAAACGTGCGATATCCTCGTCGCGCACCGCAATCCCCTGGTCGCGCAGGTAGTTGATGGTAGCTTCGAGATACAAGGTGTTCCACAGTACCACAATGTTGGTGACCAGACCCAAGGCGCCCAGCTGGTCCTCCTGACCCTCCCTGTAAGGTTGTCGCAGTTCTCCACTATTGCCGTAGCAAATGGTTCTGGCCAAGGCATGGCGGCTTTCGCCTCGGTTGAGCTGGGTCAGAATGAGTCGGCGATAGTGTTTGTCCGTCAGGGTGCGCAAGGCATGGATGGTCTTGACGGCCTTGCCCAGTTCCGCAATGGCTTTACCCAGGGACGAGGGCCGTTTTTGGTGCAACAGGGAGCGAATCAATTCCGTGGCGCCAATGGTGCCCATTTTGAGGGAGCCAGCAGTTCTCAGACAGTCCTCCCAGTATTTTTCCGGCTGATCCAGTTTGAGGTGGTGGCGGGAAAACGCATTCATCGGACCATAGTCCGCATCCGTATCGGTCCGCCAGAAGCGCATGGATCCCATGTCCGCGATGCGGGGACTGAACTGCTAGCCCAGCAGCCAGAACAATCCGAAGATCAAGTCGCTGGCGTCGGCGGTATCGGTCATGATTTCCCGTGGTTTCAGGTGGAATTGCTGCTCCAGCACAGCCTGCAACAGAAATAGGGAATCCCGCATGGTGCCCGGCACCAGCAGGCCGTGAAAACTGTCGTGAATGTCATCCGGTACAGGAAAAGCGGGCCAAACCCCTGCAACTGGAACCATTGCGCCAGCTGGTGGAGTGGCTGACGACGCAGGAGGCCGATCCGCACCAGCGACTACGCGCAACCCGAAACCGTGCTCTGGTTTTGCTTGGGTTCTGGCGTGGGTTCCGGAGCGACTAATTGACCAGACTCCAGGTGGAACAGGTGCAGGTCTTTCCAGGCGAAGGATTGATCCTGTTTCTATCCCGTAGCAAGACCGATCGCACCAGCCTGGGCCGGGAATACCGGGTGCCGGCCTTGAGCCAGCTGTGCCCAGTGGCGGCCTACCGGGATTGGCTGGCGCTGTCCGGACTCACCGAAGGTCCGGTGTTTCGGAGCATCGATTGCTGGGGCCACCTGTCAATGTCCGCACTCAATCCGCAAAGCATCGTCCCGATGCTGCGGTCTTTGTTGGTCAGTGCCGGCGTACCGGATGCCCACCAGTACAGCAGTCATTCGTTGCGCCGTGGGTTTGCCAGCTGGGCCGGCAGCAACTGTTGGGATGTGCAGGCCCTGATGGAATATGTGGGCTGGAAGGACATCAAGTCGGCGATGCGCTATATCGAGCGAGCCGATTCGTTTGCCCGAGGGCGGATCGAGGCCGCGCTACCGCCCTCCCATGGAGGAGAATGAGGATGGCAACGGTGCGAGCGATGGTGATCATCATTCGATCTAAATGTTGGCACTTGTTGCAGCTATGCGGTCACTGGGGTTGTTTGTCGGCAAGCCTATGCCAACTGAAACGACACCCTTAGCCCAGATAATCCTGAAAACGCCGCTCCAGCGCTTTGACTTCCTTGGCGTACATTTGGAGGTTGACCGGAAAGGACGTCCCACAGATACAGTGAAGGTGCTGGTTTTCATTGAGCCACCCCAGTGTTTTTACCTGTGCGTTTCCCCAGTGTGGGCAGGGTATGACGACGGTCTGGTATTTAAGCAGATCAAACATATCCATAATGGAGCCCCCGAATAGCTGCAACCAGCAGCGTTGGGGCATTATCTTAACCCCGCGAGCGGAGGAGGTTAAGCGGTGACAGGGCGCCCCTCACACAGTCGAATGGATGCAGCTGTGCAATTCGGCTATACTGTGCGAATCGAACGATTCAAGCGAGAATCCAAGGTCATGGATACCCTGTCCGCCAACGAGGCCAAAACCCAGTTCGGTGACCTGCTATTGAAAGCGCAACGGGCACCGGTGCAGATCAACAAGAACGGCAAACCGGTCGCCGTGGTGATCTCCTTCGATGACTATGAAAGCCTGGAAGCCCTCAAGCTGCAAACCCTGCGTGCCCGCGCCTCTCAGGCCAAAGTCGCCATCGCAGCGGGAAACACGGTTGAGGGGGATGCCTTTTTTGAGGCGCTGGAGTCGGGGCGATACGATTGATGCTTGGATTTCGCTTAACACCCGATGCCCAGGCTGATTTGATTGAGATCCGGCGCCACTCCCTCCAGCAATGGGGTGCAGAGCAATCCCAGAAGTACCTGTGCGAAATACAGAATACGATTGGATTGCTGGCTGAAACACCAGCTTTAGGCAAATCGCGCCCTGACGTGGGAGCCGATGTGCACAGCTTTCCGCAGGGCAGCCATATAATCTACTATGTGATTCACAAGCAGCAGGTGGTGGTATTCTGGGTACTGCATAAACGAATGGTACCAGTGGCTCACCTGACGGAGCGTGGGCTGACGTGATCCACGCAATCCCTCCCAAAAATCTGCTGACCAATTCTTGTCCTAAAATCTTCTAACCAATTGAGTATAAAAATAAAAGTTAGCTTATCCTACTTTTTTGTAAGTTTGATAGCCATACCCTTACTCAGACTATAATAGCGTTTTCCGTTGCCCAGGAGGATACCGTGAAGAAGAAACGTCAGGTCAGGCCGGTTGTCCCATCTGATCGTGATTTTGTGTTGAGAACTACCGCGCGCCTCTTCCGGGAGCAAGGCTATGATCGGACCACGGTCAAAGAGATTGCCGAAGCGTGCAACATGCTGCCCGGCAGCCTTCATTACCGTTATCAGTCCAAGGAAGACATTCTCGTCGACCTGATGCGGCTGGGTCTGGAGCAGGCCTCGCTCGCCGTCTCCCAGGCTGTGGCGGGTGTGACAGAGCCTGCCGAGCAGTTGCGCCGCGGTATCAATGCACACCTGCAAATACTGGTCAGTGGCTCAGATATGGTCTATGTGCTGTTGTTCGAGTGGCGTTCCCTGCGCGGCTCGGCGCGCAGGGAAATGATCAAGTTACGTGACCGCTACGAGTCGTTGTGGGCAGCGATGCTGAAACTACTGGCGGAACAGGGAGTGATTCGGAAGGATATGGATCTGGAGTTGCTGCGTCTTATCGGCCTTGGAGCGCTCAATTGGGTGGCGACCTGGTTTCGCGAGGAAGGTCGCTATTCGCTCGAGGATATCGGTGATTTCGTTTGGCGAATGATTCGCAGCGCGGTGCTTGAAGAACGCGAACAGCGAATTATCAGCTGATCCGCAGTGTTTCGAAGTTGCCGTTTTGCAACAGATGCGGTGGCAGAATGGGGAACATCCGGCAATTCAACGGTTTAGATAAATCAGCCAAGAAGGAGCGCTGTTCTCAGATGTATTTTTTAACACTGTTTGAAAACATGGTCTAAAACTTAAAGGGATTTGTTCGTATCGTGTATGTATTTTAAGGAGCAATGGGATGAAAACAAAAGCAATCAAGGCAGGATTTGCCGTTTCTGCACTGGCACTGGCGGTGTCGCCGACGATGGCCACCGACCTTCGTATTGATGGTTTTGCGTCGTTTGTCGCTGGTCAGGTTCTGGACCAAGATGAATTGGATGCCACCGGCACCTACAACGGCTACGACAACAGGGTCAACTTTCAACAGGATTCGGTCTATGCCATACAGTTCAGGGGTGACCTGAAAGAAGATTTGGCCATCACCGCCCAAGTTATTGCCAATGGCGCGAATAACTATGACGCAGAATTTGCATGGGCCTACGCTACTTATCAAGTCAGCGATGAATTGAGCTTAAAGGTCGGGCGTTCCCGGATTCCATTCTTCATGTTCTCGGATTTTCTGGACGTGGGTTATGCGTACACCTGGGTTAAACCACCTGTCAGTGTTTACGGGGATACCGGCAATTTCAAAAATCTGGACGGCGTTAACATGGACTATACTACTGAAATGGCAGGATGGTTCTCTCGCTTATCGCTGATGGGAGGAAGGAGTGAGGCGCCCATCGAAGTACCCGAGATTGGGGAATCCGATACGTCGGTCAAAAATATGTTGATCGGCGCATGGAGTGTGAATCGAGACTGGTTCGCCATGAGGGTTTCACATGCCCAAGCAGATTTAACCTTCAGCGCCTTTGATGAAATGATTGATTTGCTCACACAGCCGCCATCATTGGGAGGGCTCGGTATTGCGCTAAACACTGAAGAGATCAACCAGCTCTCCGTTGATAGTGATAGAGCTTCTTTTAGCGGCGTTGGTTTTACAATCGATCATGGCAACTGGATAGCCGCCGCCGAGTATACGGAATTGGAATTCGATGATTCCCCCATAGTGTCAGATACGACTTCTTGGTACGTATCGTTAGGATATCGCTGGAATAAATTCACTTATTATGTCGTTTATTCTGAAGACGAAGACAAAACCAACGAAGAAACCACGAATATTGTTGATACCAAAGTCATGCCAGTGCTGGCTTCTTTGCCGCCGGAAGCAGCGGCACCAATTAATGGCGCGCTGAACAGTCTTTATTATGTCGAAACTGAAAGCAATTCCTATAGCATAGGCTTACGATACGATTTTCATTCAGCTGCGGCGCTCAAGACGGAGTACTACACCACCGACGATGACATAACCGGTATGAATCCCTCGATGATTCGTATGTCAATTGATCTTGTCTACTAAGGGAGGAGCCGACATGAAATCCAACGTTAAAAGTATTCTTTGCACTTCCCTGCTGGTCATTTTCTGCGATGTTGTGCATGCAGAAATTGCAGTCATCGTCAATCTGGCCAATACCGACGCTATTAAAAAGGAAAACATTGCATCCCTGTATTTAGCCAAAACCAGGACCTTCCCCGGTGGCAAAAATGCGATTCCGCTGGATCGTCCCGAAGGTTCCCCCATCCGTGTGGAATTTATCAGCAAGGTGATCGAGAAGGACGAATCACAGATGAAGTCCTACTGGTCGCGCCTGATCTTCACTGGCCAGGGTGTACCACCCAAGGCGCTTGAATCCGATGCCGAGGTGAAGGAAATGGTGGCCCGCAATCCAGATGCCATCGGCTTTATCGACGCCGGTGCGGTGGATGGTACGGTGAAAGTGGTGGCCACATTCTGAGGCTTGCTTCCAACTTTTATTTTTTGCGCTTTTTTCAACTATTGCGACCCCGGCCTGATGGCACCGGGGTTTTTATTTTCCGCCCACCATCACCTGTTCAAGCAGAATGGGTCAGGGGACGCATACCCCTCTTGAATGAACCCGAAATCTGTGCCGCATATCTATCTGCCTCTTTTGTAAAAAGGTCATGGTGAATCACATGCCCCTTCTTCCGACGAGCTTTCCCCATGCAGTCGCAGGAACATTGTGACTACAAATGCTGCATGTTCTTCAAGATCCTTTTCTGAATAGTGCGGTATTACACCGTAAAGGGCGCGGACAAGATCCATGCGCAGCAGCATTCCCAGAAACAACTCTGCGCTGCGTAAGGGGTGACAGCATTGAATCTGCCCCTCGGCAGCGAATGCGGCCAACCCATGCGCCAGATGTTCCAGGATATTTTGGGGGCCTTGACCGTAAAAGCCTTGCAGATCCAGCTCGGCCCCCTGGGCGGCAATGAGCGCCCGCAGGAATTGCAGATGGTCCTCGCTCACCAGAAAGTCGAGAATGGTGCGGCTAAAGGCAAGCAACGAGCGCCGAACGTCCATCTTGCTACCCTGTGCCGGGGTTAAGGCCTCCGAGAACACTTCCGCTTGTTGCCGCATGACCGCCGAGATCAGATCGTTGCGATTGGCGTGTCGGCTGTAAACGGTCACCTTGGAGACGCCGGCTTTCCTCGCGACAGATTCCATCGTGACGGCCTGTAGCCCCTCTTTGAACAGCAATTCTCGGGCTGCTTGCAGAATGGCGAGATCCTTGCCGCAATCCATGGGGCGCCCGGGCGTAGCGGCTTGTGATTTTGGATCGGACGTGATATCTGTACGCTCGCGTTCACTATTGGTGCGGGGCTTACTGTTCATGCGTTTAATACTCTTTATCGCCTTGTTGGTGCTTCTCGGCGGTTGCAAAGCGCCTTCCGATTCCGGGGTGACAGCACCGCCAGTCAAGAGCGTATACACAGTGACGCTCACAGAGCAATCTCAGATCTTACCGCAATCGTACTCGGGCACGGTACGTGCGCGCCACGAAATTCCAGTGGCATTCCAGGTCGGCGGACGGATTCAGCATCGGCTCGTCAATGCGGGGCAGACAGTGGCGCCCGGCGATGTGCTATTCAGACTCGATCCACAAGAGCTGGAGCAAACGCTTGTGGCCACAAAAGCCATGTTATCGGCAGCGACTGCAGAACTGGAGGTAGCGGAGGCCGATGTCGTCCGCTACCGTGCGTTGTTTGGTAAGGACAGCATCAGTCAACAGGCGTTCGAGCGGGAGAAAATGGCGGAACGGGCAGCCAAGGCCCAGTGGGAATCCGCGCAAGCTCAGGTTCGCCATGCGGAAATCGCACTGCGGCATACCGTATTAAAAGCAACGGCCCCCGGTATTTTGATTGATGTCAGCGGCAACGTTGGGCAGGTGGTGGCGGCCGGGCAACCCATCGCGTTGCTGGCCGACCTGAACGAATGGGAGATCGAGGTTTTCCTGCCGGATGGGTTCCCGCCTCCGCCAACGGCCTCGGCTCACTTCGGTAACCGAACGGTCGACCTCAAGCTACGCGAAGTCGCCGGCGCCGCAGATGCCACCAGTCGCACTTGGCGAGTGCGCTACTCCCTCGAAAAACGTCTCGACCTGAAGCTGGGCATGCTAGTACACGTTGTTATGCAAGCCAATCTGGACGATCACCCCCGGTTCACGGTTCCGCTGTCTGCGCTGGATGAGCGAGGTGACGGCGCTCACGTCTGGAAGATCGTCGAACAGAGAGCGCAGCGTTTCCCAGTGAGCATAATGGACGCGGGCCCAAGTCAGGCGCGAATCCATGGCGCGCATCTGCAGCTTGGTGATCGAATCATCGCATTGGGCACCCACCTGCTTGAACCTGACCAATCGGTGAGGGCGCGTCAGCCATGATGTTTCCCAACCTTTCTTCGTTTGCGGTAAAGCAGCGGTCGGTAACACTTTATTTCATTCTTCTGTCGGTACTTGCAGGCGCCTACGCGTTTGCGTCGCTGGGGCGGGCGGAAGATCCTGCCATTACTCTGCAGATGGTAGTGGTGTCGGCAGTATGGCCGGGGGCGACGCCTGCTGAAATCGAGCGGCAAGTCGTGCTCCCAATCGAAAAGAAAATCCAGGAGGTGGATTACGTCGAGGAGATAAACACCACCGTCAAGGCGGACCGGGCCGACCTTCAGGTCAAATTCTACAGTTACACGCCCATGGATAAATTACCGGAGCTGCAGTTCCAGTTAAGGAAGCGCATGCTGGATATCGCGGCATCCTTGCCCAAGGGTGTCATTGGTCCCCTTGTCAATGATGACTTCTCTGATGTCTATTTCAGCCTCTACAGCCTTAGCGCACCAGGCCTGCCCATGCGCGAAGTCGCCCGCTTTGCCGAGCGTCTTCGCGATGAGTTGCAGCTCATTTCCGGTGTGCGCAAAGCCATGCTGATCGGTGAGCGAGAAGAGCGCATCTTTATCGACCTCGATAATGTCAAGATGACCAATAGCGGCATTTCATCGCAGACAGTGTTCGAGACCATCCAGGCCTACAACACCCTGATCCCCTCAGGTCAGATAGACACGGCTGGTCCACGCTTGCGCTTTCGCCTTGATGCGGATCTGTCCGCACTGCAGCGACTGGAGACATTGCCGATCCGCACCGGTACTACAGTGGTGCACCTGGGGGATCTGGCGAGGGTTTATCAGGGTTATGAAGAGCCGCCATCGTATATGGTTCGCGTCAACGGCCAGGATGCCTTGCTCATCGGCGTGGTCATGGCCAAGGGCGAGAATGGCCTGGACCTTGGCGAAAGACTTGCCGCATTTCTTCAGAAGGAGAAAGCGGAATTGCCGCTCGGCATGACCTTGGACCAGATCACCAACCAGGCCGACGCGATAACGGCGGCAGTCAACCTGTTTCAAGTAAAGTTCATCGTCGCGGTGGTCGTCGTTATGGGCGTGGGATTTCTGGCGCTGGGCTTCCGGGCAGGGCTGATCGTGGGGATCGCCGTGCCGATTACCCTCGGGCTGACTTTTGTGCTGATGAAATCCAGCGGTATCAATCTCGACCGCATCACGCTCGGCGCCTTGATCATTGCTCTGGGGCTGCTGGTGGATGATGCAATCATCGCGATCGAAATCATGCTGGTGAAGCTGGAAGAAGGCGCGAGCAAGATGACGGCGGCCACTCATGCGTGGACAGCGACCGCATCACCCATGCTGTTTGGCACTCTGATCACGATGTTTGGTTTTGTGCCGATCGGGTTTGCCAAATCCGGCGTCGGAGAGTATGCCGGCAATATCTTTTGGGTGCTGGCGTTTTCACTATTGATTTCCTGGCTGGTTGCCGTCACTTTCACGCCTTATCTGGGCGTGCAATTGCTGGCGAAGCCGCGCCATGATGCGGAAAAGAAGGATCATCATGGGGTGTATGATTCCCCCTTTTACAGCAGGTTTCGCACGGTGGTGGATGTTTGCGTGCGCCGTCGCGGCGCCGTGGTGCTCGCTACGGTCACCCTCTTCGTCTTGGCTGTGGCGGGCATGGCTGGCGCGGTGGAGAAGCAGTTTTTCCCCGGCTCGGACCGCCCGGAAATTCTCATCGATTTATCCTTACCTCCTAGTACTTCCATCGCCGTTACCGATGCGACGGTGAAGCGCATCGAGCACCTGTTGAAAGATATGGATGGCGTCAAAAACTATGCGAGCTATATCGGTGGAGGCTCGCCGCGTTTCTTCATATCGGTGAATCCCGAGCATCCCGATTCGTCTTTCGCCAAAGTCGTCGTGACTGCCGCAGGTCCTCATGAACGCGATAGGATCATGCGTGCCCTAGAGAACCAAGTGGAGGCCGGTGCATTTCCCGAGGCGCGCGTGCGCATCCGGCAGTTGCTGTTCGGCCCCCCGGTGGACTGGCCGGTGAGCTTCCGTGTAATGGGACGGGACACGGCGACCCTGCGCGAACTCGCCGGCAAGGTGCGAGAGGTTATGTTGCAACATCCCCATGTGGTCGACCCGCACCTAGAATGGAATCAGCGCGTGCCTACCCTGAAGCTGAACATGGATGACGAACGCTTGCGCTTGCTGGGTATGACGCCGCGGGATGTGGCGCAGCAGATCCAGTATCGTTTGCAAGGGCTCCCGGTGACCGAGGTTCGGCAAGGCATCAGGACGGTGGATCTGTTGGTGCGCGGTCAGGGCGGTACGCAGTCGCCGCTGGACATGCCAATCTACGAAGTTCGCAACAACGCGGGTCAGAAAATCCCCTTGAGTCATCTGGGCACCACCGAATTGGTATACGAAGATGCCGTGATACGCCGCCATCAGCGCCAGCTGTTCCTGGCGGTGCAGGCTGAAGTCAAGGGCGCGCAGGCGCAGGATGTCACCAAGGCGGTGTGGAACGATTTGCAGCCGCTGCGGGCTGCATTACCGGAGGGGTATCGTATTGACATCGGCGGCAGCCTGGAGCGTTCCAAGGAGTCGGAAGATTCCATCAATCAGGTGTTTCCCTTAATGCTGGCCTTGATGATCACTTGCGTGATGATGCAAACACGCACGTTCACCGGCACATTGATCGTGCTGGCAACGGCGCCCTTGGGCGTAATTGGCGCCGTGATCGCGCTGCTGGTGTTCCAAAAGCCCTTCGGCTTCGTCGCCTTGCTCGGACTGATCGGCCTGGCCGGCATTCTGATGCGCAACACGCTTATTCTGACCCAGCAGGTCAGCGACAATCTAGCCGACGGCCTAACCCCTCGGGACGCGGTGATAGAAGCGGCAGTGCGGCGTGCACGACCGGTGGTGTTGACGGCTCTAGCGGCGGCGTTGGCATTCATCCCATTGACGACGGATGTGTTCTGGGGCCCGATGGCCTACGTGCTGATTGGTGGCGTGGTCGCCGGGACGGTTATTACCCTATTGTTCGTGCCAGCACTCTACGCACTGGCGTTCAGATTCTCGGCGAAGGAAGATAGCGGGAATCTGCCATGAAACCATCCGCACGCCAAGGACCAGCGGGACCATTTGAACGGAAACCTGCGTATTTGAACGGTCGGATAGCAATGAGACTGCTTCTAACACACACCCGAACCCGATGCGCTGCTTGTGCTGACGCAGGAAGTGGCGCAACCTTTGTCCCTGTCCGCTCCTCGCCCAAAGTTGCCGGACAGCATTGATGCTTCATCGGATGGAAAGCTTCTCAAGCAGTGTGTTTTTCACGTCCAGCTCTGTCTGCAATTTGGCCAAACTCAGTTCCAGCCCCCTGGCTTTTCCAGCTTCGACTTCAAGGGCCTCCGCCAACGATTGAAGCTGAATATCAATAGCGGTTTTTTCCTCGGTCACAGCAAGGAGCTTTGCGTGCGTTTCACTGGCGAGCTCAGCTTGCTTCGATTTTTCGCTAAGCTGCTTTTCCAGTTGCTTCATCTGTTTCCGGTGTTCGCCCACTTCGCCGACCAGGCTGGCATTGTCCCGGTTGAGCTGGGTGAGTTCGCTTTGTTTGACGATCAGGGTCTGATTGAGATGGCGTAATTCGGTCTGGAGCTGCTGGACCTGGGTGTCGTGGCGCAGCTGTTCCTGTTCGCGCTGTTCCTGAGCAGCGGTACGGAAATGTTCCAGGGCGTCCCGCGCATGCCGATGCTTTTCTTCGAGCGATGCCCGGTGCTTCTGGTTGTCGTCGAGTTGCTGTTCCAGCCCCTTCACTTGCTGGTCAAAGCGCTCGGCGCGCAGCTCCGCATGTTGGAGACGGGTTTTGGTCTCATCGTGCGCTGCGTATTCGCGCTCTAGGCGGATCGCAAGGGCTGTGTTGTCGGCGCCCAGCTCTTTGAGCCGGGTCTGGGCAGCACTGAGTTGCGCCGTCAGTTGTACCTTCTCCGTTTGCCAGGTGTGATTGGCTTCTTCCGCTCGTTGCAGGGCTTCGTCACGCAGCGTGGCGGCCATGCGGCCAATCATGTCTTTCAGGACGTTGGACAGCAGGGCTTCATCGCCCAGTTGGGTGGCGTCCTCGGCGTCCAGTTCCTTCAGATAGCGGTGGATCGTGGTTTTTGAGCCGGTATTGCCCAGTTCGACGCGCACGGCGTCCACCGACGGGTTGATGCCCCGTGCCAGCAGCGTGTCCCGCGCCTGCTGCACATTGAACTTGTTCAAGCCCGCCCGTGCCATACCTCTGCCTCATTCCGTTTTTAAGATAATATATTACATACCATGTAAATACATTCTATATTGATCCATGGCCACCGACAATAACCAAGCTATTTATAGATAGGGTAATAAAGTGTTATCCTATCGGTACCCGGTTTTTCGCGGTAAACTGGGGTTTAGCCATTATGAATCCCGGTTTTCCAGCGCCTGATCAGGAGACCCCATGCCGACCCGTTCCCTGTACATCGAGGCCGCCACGCGGGACAACACCCGGCGCAGTTACCGCGCCGCACTCCGCCATTACGAAGAAGAATGGGGTGGATTGCTGCCCGCTACCGCCGACAGCATCAGCCGCTACCTGACCGATCACGCAGACACCCTGTCAGTGAATACGCTCAAACAACGCCTGGCTGCGCTGGCCAAGTGGCATAACGATCAAGGCTTTCCCGACCCCACCAAGGCACCGCTGGTGAAAACCGTGCTCAAGGGCATTCGGCGCCTGCATCCGTCCGTTGAAAAACAGGCCAAACCCTTGCAGATTGAGCAACTGGAGATTGTCGATGGGTGGCTGCGACAGCAGGCGGAGGATTCAGAAAACGATGTGGTGATGCAGTTGCGATGTATCCGAGATCGGGCACTGTTGTTGTTGGGCTTCTGGCGGGGCTTTCGCAGCGATGAACTGTGTCGCTTGCGGATAGAACATCTGAAGCTGACACCAGGTGAAGGTTTGACGCTCTTTCTCCCGACCAGCAAGGGCGATCGAGACAACCTG
>JBMOPR010000306.1:0-2619 GCA_049323075.1 Pseudomonadota bacterium | reverse complement strand
AGCGCGCGGCCCGCAAAACCGTATCGAGGAGCTGCGGCTGGAACTGTTCGAGAAAGTGAACGCGCTGGGCATCGGCGCGCAGGGTCTGGGTGGTTTGACCACCGTCGTCGACGTGAAGATTCTGGATTACCCGACCCACGCCGCCTCGCTGCCGGTTGCGATGATTCCCAACTGCGCCGCCACCCGTCACGTGCATTTCACCCTGGACGGCAGCGGCGTGGCAGAACTGGAAGTGCCGAAGCTGGAAGACTGGCCGCAGATCGCCATGACCGGTGGCAACAAGGCCAAACGTGTGAACCTGGATACGGTTACCGCGGAAGACGTGCAAAGCTGGCAGCCGGGCGACACGCTGCTGCTGTCCGGCACGCTGCTGACCGGCCGCGATGCCGCCCACAAGCGCATGGTGGACATGCTGAACAAGGGCGAAACCCTGCCGGTGGATTTCAAGGGCAAGTTCATTTATTACGTGGGCCCGGTTGATCCGGTGCGCGACGAAGTGGTAGGCCCCGCCGGCCCCACCACCGCTACCCGCATGGACAAGTTCACCGAGACCATGCTGGCCAAGACCGGCCTGCTGGGCATGGTGGGCAAGTCCGAGCGCGGCCCCGAGGCCATTTCCGCCATCAAGAAGCACAAAGCCGTGTACCTGATGGCCGTGGGCGGTGCTGCCTATCTGGTGTCCAAGGCCATTCGCAAGTCCCGCGTCGTGGCCTTTGCTGACCTGGGCATGGAAGCCATCCACGAATTCGTGGTGGAAGACATGCCAGTTACCGTGGCGGTGGATACCCAGGGGGTGTCGGTGCACGACACCGCGCCCAAAATCTGGCAGGCCAAGATCGGCAAGATCCCGCTCAAAACAGCCTGACTTGTCCGTCATTCCCTCGCATCGCAAAGCCCGCACCTGTTGCGGGCTTTTTGTTAGCGCTTTTCAGCCACTTGGCTATGCTTCCAATAATGCTAAACGATTTGGTTTAGCCGGAATCCCGCCGTTGCGGGTTTCCATTAGGGTCTATACTGAAACTCAAACAATGTTCAGTCGGGTGTTCGCGAAGGGAGCTTCATGTCCATACCCTTGTTGATTTGCGATGATTCCGCCATGGCGCGCAAACAGGTCAAACGCTCCTTGCCGGAAGGCTGGGATGTGGACGTGACCATGGCTTCCAACGGAATCGAGGGATTGGAAGCCATCCGCGCCGGGCGGGGTGAGATGGTGTTTCTGGACCTTACCATGCCGGAACTGGATGGTTACGGTGTGCTGGAACATGTGAAAAACGAAGGCCACAAGTCGATCGTGATTGTGATCTCCGCCGACATTCAGCCGGAAGCCCGCGAGCGAGTCATGAAGCTGGGCGCGCTGGATTTCATCAAGAAACCTGTGGACGGCAAAAAGCTGCAGGATGTGCTGAAGAAGTACGGACTGATATGAAAGAATCGCTAGCGCTATCGGAAGATCAGCGGGACTGCCTGCAGGAAGTGGTGAATGTCGCCATGGGTCAGGCTGGGGATTCACTGGCCCGGTTTCTGGAAGTCTTCATTAATTTGTCCGTGCCCCGTATCCGGCTGGTGGCGCGGGACGAACTCAATCGCGAACTGGAAGCGATGGTGGGCGGGCCCGATACCCGGGTGTCCGGTGTCACCCAGGGCTTTTACCAGATGGACAATGGTCGCGGCATTCGCGGCGAGGCCATCGTGGTGTTCACCGACAGCTCGTTCAAGGAACTGGCCGATCTGCTGGCCTACGACGGCGAGCTGGGTGTTGAAGCGGAAAAAGAACTGCTGCTGGACGTCACCAATATTCTGAATGGCGCCTGTCTCAACGGCATTGGCGTGCAAATGGAGGCGGAGCTGGGTTTCTCCCCTCCAACGATTCTGGGTCAGCATGTCAAAATTTCCGGCCTGCTGGAAAACCAGAAAGTAAACTGGGATCACGCGCTGCTGGTGGAAATTTCCTACACCCTCGAAGACCGCTCGTTCAGCTGCACCATGTTTCTGCTGATGCCGGGCGAATCCATTGTGGTCGTCAAGGCGGCGCTGGACCGCCTGCTGGAAGAACTCTGAGTGAGCGAGTTCGCCCCCTCTCACGGCTTGCTGGAATTCATTGTTGATCGCATCAATGTTGGCGTGTTCATCGTCAACCAGGATCTTGAAGTCAAACTCTGGAACAAATTCATGGCCGCCAACAGCGGCGTCAACGAGCAGCAGGTGGTAGGAAAAAAGCTGTTCGACTGTTTTCCCGATCTGCCCCAGCGCTGGTTTGCCAAGAAAGTCAGCAGCGTGTTCATGCTGAAGAATTTTGCCTTCACGTCCTGGGAACAACGCCCGTATCTCTTCCCGTTTCGTCACAATCGCCCGGTTACCGGTGGCATGGAATTCATGTGTCAGGATCTGACGCTGATGCCCATCAAGAATGACGCTGGCGAGGTGGAGAATGTCTGTATCATCCTGTTCGATGTGACCGACACCGCGATCTATCGCTCCATGCACCAGGCGGCAATGAAAAAGCTGGAAATGGTGAGCAGGGTGGATGGCCTCACGCAGCTGTTCAACCGCAGCCACTGGCAGTCGCGGCTGGCGGAAGAATTCAGCCGGTCCGGCCGCTACCAGGCGCCGCTTACGTTG
>JBMOPR010000305.1:0-2627 GCA_049323075.1 Pseudomonadota bacterium | reverse complement strand
GGGTGCACGGCACCGGAAAACTGGTGCGAAGCGGGAGGGGTGCGGCGGGTGATTTTTTTCATGCGGTCCCCGTCTGCGCGGAACGATCAGAGAGTGAATTGAAAAACAGGATAGCGCAAAACTATCAGGACCGAAAAACAAAAGGGAGCCGACCTGCGCGACTCCCTTTTTGTTGTACGCCTCGTTGACCTGACGGCATCCCTGCCATTCAGTCTGGCCGGATCAGCCTGCCATGTTTTTCAGAATGGCGTCCTTCACGGCGCCCAGTTTGGCGTCGATGGTGAACATGCCGGCGTTCTGGCACTGGGCGATCGCGGTATCAGGATCTTTCAGGCCGTTGCCGGTCAGTGTGCAGACGATCTTGCTGCCTTCCGGAATCTTGCCATTTTTCACGTCACGGATCGCACCACCCAGGGAAGCGGCCGATGCCGGTTCACAGAACACACCTTCGTGCTGCGCCAGCAGGCGTTGTGTCTGCAGGATTTCGGCGTCGGTCAGTTCGTCGAACCAGCCGCCGGATTCCTTCTGCACTACCCACGCCTTGTCCCAGCTTTGCGGGTGGCCGATACGGATCGCAGTGGCGATGGTTTCCGGCTGATCCACCATGTGGCCGCGCATGAACGGCGCAGAGCCGGCGGCCTGGTAACCGATCATTTTCGGACGGCTGTTGGCCAGGCCAGCCTTGTGGTATTCGGAGTAACCCATCCAGTGCGCGGTGATGTTGCCCGCGTTCCCCACCGGCAGGCAGTGGTAATCCGGCGCGGCGCCCAGGTCTTCCACGATTTCGAACGCAGCGGTTTTCTGGCCCTGCAGACGGAACGGATTGATCGAGTTCACGATGGTCACCGGTGCTTCCGCCGCAACTTCTTTCACCAGCTGCATGCCTTCGTCGAAGTTGCCACGAATCTGCAGCGTCACGGCACCGTACATCATCGCCTGCGCCAGCTTGCCCATCGCAATCTTGCCTTCGGGAATCAGCACGAATGCGGTGATGCCGGCACGCGCAGCATAAGCGGCAGCGGCAGCGGAGGTGTTGCCGGTGGAGGCGCAGATGATGGCCTTGCTGCCTTCTTCCACGGCCTTGGTCACGGCCATGGTCATGCCGCGGTCCTTGAACGAACCGGTGGGGTTCAGGCCTTCGTATTTCACGTAAATATCGATGTTCTTGCCAATGATGCGCGGAATGTTGTTGAGGCGAATCAGCGGCGTGCGGCCTTCACCCAGGCTGATCAGACGGGTGTCGTCGTGTACGGGCAGATAGTCACGGTATTTGTCGATCAGTCCGGTGTAGCGTGTGCTTGGCATGGTCTGTTTTCCGATAGTGTTACTGCAATGTTTGAAATTTACTTGTCCAGCGTTTCCAGCCGGATGCGGGTGACATCATGCACCAGCACATCCAGCGTGCGGATCTTGTCGATGGCCGCGTTCATTTTCTTTTCCTGCACCTTGCGGGTCAGCATGATCAGCGGCACCGGTGCATTGTCATCGGCCTGATCCTTCTGGATGATCGACTCGATGTTGATGTCGCCTTCGCTCAGCACGGTGGCGATCTTGGCCAGCACGCCGGGTCGGTCCTTCACATCCATGCGCAGGTAATACGCGGTTTCGATTTCCTCGATCGGCAAGATGGGCTTGTCGCTCAGTCTGCCAGGCTGGAATGCCAGGTGCGGTACGCGATTGGTGGGATCGGTGGTCAGCACGCGGGCCACGTCCAGCACATCCGCCACCACTGCCGATGCCGTGGGTTCGGAACCGGCGCCACGGCCATAATACAGGGTGCTGCCCACTGCATCGCTCATCACCATTACGGCGTTCATCACGCCATGCACGTTGGCAATCAGGCGGCTTTCGGGAATCAGGGTCGGGTGCACGCGCAGTTCGATGCCGTTCGGCGTCTGGCGGGCCACCCCCAGGTGCTTGACGCGGTAACCCAGCTCTTCGGCATAGGCCACGTCTTCACGGGTAATTTTGGTAATGCCTTCGGTGTAGGCCTTGCTGAATTGCAGCGGAATGCCGAATGCGATCGACGCCAGAATGGTGAGCTTGTGGGCGGCATCGATACCTTCCACGTCGAATGTCGGGTCGGCTTCGGCATAACCCAGCGCCTGGGCTTCCTTCAACACATCGTTGAAGTCACGGCCCTTGTCACGCATTTCGGTGAGGATGAAGTTGCCGGTGCCGTTGATGATGCCGGCCACCCACTGGATACGGTTGGCCGCCAGGCCTTCACGGATAGCCTTGATGATGGGAATGCCACCGGCCACAGCGGCTTCAAATGCCACGTTCACGCCCTTCTTCTGGGCGGCGGCGAACACCTCGTTGCCGTACTGGGCGATCAGGGCCTTGTTGGCGGTGACCACATGCTTGCCATTCTCGATGGCCTTCATCACCAGATCGCGGGCGATGGTGGTGCCACCGATCAGCTCCACCACAATGTCCACTTCGGGATCGTTCACCACGGCGAAGATGTCACGGGAAACTTTCACACCGGCAGTGTTCACGGCAGGGTTGTCGCGGCGGGCGCCAATGTGGGTGACCAGAATTTCGCGTCCGGCGCGGCGGGAAATATCTTCCCGGTTGCGGTTCAGAACATTGAATGTACCGCTGCCCACGGTACCCAGCCCCAC
>JBMOPR010000304.1:0-2632 GCA_049323075.1 Pseudomonadota bacterium | reverse complement strand
CAGCTGCAACCACCCCGCCCCAAGCCATAAGGGCGCCTCTAAAAATTGTCTTTTTCCGCGATAGCCGCGTCAGCTCCGTGCTCGAATCCTCATTTACTACGTGTAAACTGCGGTTCTCCGCGCGGAGCTTCCTTGCTCTCACGAAAAAATCCTAATTTTTAGAGGCGCCCATAATATAATTCGCTGAAAATGATGAGAGAGCAACGTCGATGTTCATCACGCAGCCTGCCCGACTGATCACCCTGCTACTGTTGCTACTGCCCCTGTCGCTGGTCCTGGCTGGCTGCACCCGCGCGCCTGCGCTGCAATCCATCGAAGGCTTTGCCCAGGGCACTACCTATCACATCACCTGGTGGTCGGCAGAAGCGGTGGATAACGCCGCTCTGCAACAAGCCGTGACGGAACGCTTTGCACAAATCGATGCTGCCCTGTCCGGTTACCGCCCGGATTCCACCATCGAACAATTCAACTCGCGCCTCGACACCGATCCGCATCAGGTGGGCAAAGAAATAGTCGCCCTGGTGGAAATGGCCCGTGCCGTTCACCGCGCCAGTCAGGGCTGCTACGACCTCACCATCAAACCAGTGTTTGACCTGTGGGGCTTCCGCCAAGACGAATTCACGCCACCCGATGCTGACAAACTGCAGCAGACCATGGCCCGTGTCGGCATGGATAAACTGATGACGCTGGATCGGGAACGGTTGCGCAAAACCCTGCCCGACCTGCAACTGGATCTGGCCTCCATCGGCCAGGGTTACAGCGTCGGCCAGATCGCCGCCGTGCTGGAACAAGCCGGCGTGCAGGACTATCTGGTGGAAATCGGCGGCGAACTGCAAACGCGGGGTCACAAGCCCGGTAACAAGCCCTGGCGTGTGGCCGTGGAAAAACCCATCGTGGGTGAACGCAAGGTGGAAAAAATCCTTACCATCGGCCAGACCACACCACTGGCCGTGATGACGTCGGGCACCTACCGTCACTACTTCGATCGCGACGGCGTGCGCTACAGTCACATTCTCGACGCCCGCAACGGCAGTCCGGTGCAACACAACACCCTGTCTGTCACCGTGCTGAATCCCGATCCCACCGCCGCCGATGCCTGGACCACCGCGCTGCTGTGCCTGGGCGTGGAAGCCGGCAAGCCGGTCGCGGACCAGCACGGCATCGCAGCGCTGTTCATCACCGCCGACGGCGATGCACTGCAGGAACATCCCAGCACACCCTGGCAACAAATGCAGGGCGTGCTGGTGGAGTGAAGTAAAGAAGTTTGAAATCCGCGCGAATCAAAACCGCCAGAAGGTAGCGGAAAACACCACCAGAATTGGAAAAATCTCCAGCCGTCCGAACAGCATGGCGGCGCTCATCAGCCACTTCGCAGCATCGTTCAGCGTGCCGAATCCTGCCGCTGTTTCACCATAACCGATGCCCATGTTATTCATGCAGGCCGAAACTGTGCCAAACGCCGTGGCCATGTCATATCCCAGCGCAATCAGCCCCCATACGAACACGCAGGCGAAAAAAATATAGAGAAAGAACAACCCCCAGACCGAGCGCACCACCCGCTCCGAAATGACATGCTCACCGATCTTGGCGGCCTGTATCGAATTGGGATGAATGAGCTATTTGACTTCGCGACTGCTCTGCCGGTACAACACCAGAAACCGCATCACCTTGATGCCGCCGCCGGTGGAACCCACGCAACCGCCGAAATAGCTGGCCCCCAGCAACAGAACCACTACATGGGGTGGCCATTGCGCCGGATAGCCCACCGTGCCCAGGCCATTGTCGGTCAGCACAGAGGCCGCCTGGAAAAAGCCATGCACGAAGGATTCCCACAACCCGAACGTATTGGTACGGGCCAGCTCGATGCAGGTGGCCCCCAGCACCAGGGCGGCAATCACCACAAAGAAACGGAATTCCGGGTCGCGCAGCAGCGGCCGCAGGCTGCGCCGGTTGATCACGATGAAATAGAGCGCAAAATTCACCGCCGCCAGAAGTGAGAACACACCGCCTACCAGTTCAATGGCATCACTGTCGTAATGTGCGAGACTGGCCGTGCGGGTAGAAAAGCCCCCAAGCGACATGGTGGACAGCGCATGGCAGATCGCGTCGAACCAATCCATACCCGCACCATAAAATGACAACGTGCACAGCAGCGCCAGCCCTGAATAAATCAGCCACAGATGTTTGGCCGTGTCCGCCAGGCGCGGCGTCAGCTTTTCCTCCTTCTGCGGCCCCGGCATTTCCGACTGGTACAGCTTGGCGCCACCGATACCCAGCAGCGGCAGCACCGCAATCGCCAGCACGATGATGCCCAGGCCACCGAGAAAATTCAGCTGCGCGCGGTAGAACAGAATGGATTTGGGCAACGAGTCAATGTCGGCAAACACCGAGGCGCCGGTGGTGGTGATGCCGGAAACACCTTCGAAAACCGAATCCGCCAGGGATGCGTTCAACCGCGCATCCAGATAAAACGGCATGGCGCTGACGATCGAAAACAGCAGCCAGAACAACACGGCCACCAGAAAGCCGTCCCGCGTGCGCAGGGTGCGATTGCTGCCCAGCGTGCCCAACCAGCCCGCCAGCCCCGCAATCGCTGCAACGGCAAACGTGAGCAGGAATGCAGATTGGGCCC
>JBMOPR010000303.1:0-2641 GCA_049323075.1 Pseudomonadota bacterium | reverse complement strand
CCTTCCGCTACCGCATCATCCGCTACTGGATCAGCGGCCCCAACGCGGGCCAGCACGACGTGTTCATCGACAACCTGCCCGGCTTCCCCGACGGCGTATCCAGCAGCGGGCGTGGCACCTTCTGGGTGGCATTGCCCACCACACGCAATCCCCAGGCCGACAATATGCACCCCCACCCGGAGCTGAAAAATCTGGTGGCCAAACTGCCGGATTTCCTGCACCCCAAACCCGAACCCTATGGCCTGATCCTGGAAATGGACGAAACCGGCAAGGTGCTGCGCAGCCTGCATGATGTGGATGGCAACCGTTATCCCTTCATCACCTCGGTACAGGAACGGGGCGGCTACCTGTATCTGGGCGCCCTTACTGGCGACAGTATCGGCCGGCTGCCATTGCCATGACAGCCACGTCCGCCCCGGTCACCCGGCGTGACCCGAGCCGCCATACCCAGACCCGACCGGCTGGGCTAGTCTGTATGACAGCAGCCCGATGCGCGAGGACACCCGGATGACCACCCCCACTTTCACCAGTTTCGAGCAGTTCTATCCTTACTACCTGTCGGAACACAGCAATCTCACCTGTCGTCGCCTGCATTTCGTCGGCAGCACCCTGGTATTGATCGCCCTCGCCTGGATCCTGGTGACCGGCAACTGGGCCATGATCTGGCTGCTGCCCCTGTTGGGCTACGGTTTTGCCTGGGTGGGCCACTTCTTCTTTGAAAAGAACAGGCCCGCCACCTTCACCTATCCCTGGTACAGCCTGCTGGGTGACTGGGTCATGTACAAGGACATCCTCACCGGCAAGATCCGCTTTTAAGTAAACAACTGATTTTCCAGTCTTTCCCTCTCCAGCCGGAGCGCATGACCAGCGCCCCGGCTGCCGCAGCACTGCCCGGGCGCACACTCCGCCCCTTCCACTTGCCGTCCGGATTCACTTTTTGTGACTACACTTACAGCATCAGTGTTGCTGCAAACAACAAGGAAACCGTCGCAATGTCCATCGAGCTCATCATCGTGCTCGCCGTTCTGGGTGTGGGGGGGCTGATCGGACTTTTTTATGTCAGTCATGCCATCGAAACCCAGCGCCGGAAGAAAACTCTGCTCATCGCCAGCCTGAGTGACCAGGGCTTTCGCCTGCAACGCCTGCTGGATTTCATTCCTGCTGCCTACGTCAGCAAGGAAATCCGCCTGGTACTGCTCAACCAGGTCCACCAGCGCTTCCTACGCCTCGTGGAGCTTGCGCCCAACCAGGAAAAATTCAGCAAAAAACTGGCATCGTGCGAAGCGCAGATAGCCGAACTGCAATCTACGCCACAGCAGCTACCTCCGCCCGCGTTCAAGAGTCCTGATGAAGCCAACGAATTGCGCTCCCTGCTGCAGGAATTGTCGCGCGTGATCGAAAGCCTGGCCCAGAACAAAGTGATTCCCGGCACCGAGGCCCAACGCCATCTGCATTCCATTCACACCAGTTTCATCGAAGCCAGCCTGAATTATTTCCTGCAGATGGGTAATACTGCCCGCCAGCAGAAAAAACCCAAGCTCGCCGTACATCACTATCAGAAAGCATTGGCGGAAATGCTGAAACGCAATCAGCAGGGTGCTTATGAAGGCCAGATTGAACAGGTCAAACTGCTGATCGCCGAGCAACAGGAAGCAGCGAACATTGAGAACAACATCCCCACCCCGACAGAAACGGCCAGCGAACTGGACCAGGGCCTGAACGAATTGATCGAGGAAAAAGACGCCTGGAAGAAAAAATACTTCTGATCGACCCGGTTCTGCAGGACTTTCTGCCGTTTTGATTCTACTGGCGATTTACACACCCCACCGACGTCCATTTAGCCCATTGCCACTGCGCCCGGTTTACCGGAAGCTGCTGTTGCAGCGCGGCTGTCGGCTGCACGCCTGCCAAAACAAACTGCAAACCGAGGAAATCCCATGAGCATCACCCTGTATGGCGCCTCCCTGTCACCCTTCGTGCGCAAGCTGCGTGCGGCTCTGGTGGAAAAAGGGCTGGAATTCGAGCAGGTTCAGGTCGATCCATTCCGCCCGCCCCAGAATTACCGCGAGCTGAGCCCGTTTGGCCGCATCCCCGCCCTGCGTGACGGCGACCGGGTGCTGGCGGATTCAGCCGTGATCTGCGCCTATCTCGACGGGCAATATCCGCAGAACACCCTCAGCTACACCGATCCCTATCTGAATGCCCGGGTGCAATGGTTCGAGAAATTCGGGGACTATGAACTGGCACCGGTGCTGACCTTCGGCGTGTTCCGCAATCGGGTGCTGATGAAACTGATGGGCAAGCCCTGCGACGAGCAGCACGTGATGTCCTGCCTCACCGAGAAAATGCCGGCGTTGATGGATTACCTGGAGGCCAACGCGCCGGAACAGGGCTTTATCGTAGGTGACAAACTCACCATCGCCGATCTTGCCATCGCCACCCACTTCGTCAATCTGGGACACGGCGGCGAAGGCATTGATCCTGCACGCTGGCCAAGGTCCGCCGCCTATGTGCAACGCATTCTGGCCCGGCCTTCGATTGCGCAGTCCGTCGAGCAGGAAAAAGCCTTCATCGCGAAGATACTGTCTCGCTGAAAATATCCGCCGACATAAAAAAGGCTACCCGCGGGTAGCCTTTTTTA
>JBMOPR010000302.1:0-2643 GCA_049323075.1 Pseudomonadota bacterium | reverse complement strand
TGATCGGTGCCGTGTATGTGGCGGAAGGCATGCCACGGGAATCGGAACATGCGTTTCGTGAAACCCTGCTGGAATTCAGCGAGCTGATGCTGTTCCTGCTGGTGGCGATGACATACATCAACGCCATGGAGGAACGCAATATTTTCGACGCGTTACGGGCCTGGATGGTGCGCAAGGGGTTCAGCTTCCGCACTCTGTTCTGGATCACCGGCACGCTGGCGTTCTGGATTTCGCCGGTGGCCGACAACCTTACCACCGCGCTGCTGATGTGCGCCGTGGTGCTGAAGGTGGGTGAAGGCGATGCCCGCTTCATCAATCTGTGCTGCATCAATATCGTAGTAGCGGCCAACGCGGGCGGCGCCTTCAGTCCGTTTGGCGACATCACGACGCTGATGGTATGGCAGGCCGGGGTGGTGGAATTCGGCGAATTCTTCAAGCTGCTGATTCCTTCGATCGTGAACTTCCTGGTGCCGGCCGTACTGATGAGCCTGTTCATCCAGAACCGCCCACACCATGTCCACGCGCACGGAGATGACGTGCACCTGAAACGCGGTGCGCGCAGGATTGTGATCCTGTTTCTGCTCACCATCGTGACGGCAGTGCTGTGCCACTCCTTCCTGCATCTGCCGCCGGTGCTGGGCATGATGACAGGGCTGGGTTATCTGCAATTTTTTGGCTATTACCTGCGGGTGTCGCTGCCCAGATCCCTGGAACGCAAGCGCGCGGAGGCCCAGCAACGCGGCGACGATGCGGCCATTGCCCGGCTCGGGACCGTGGTGCCCTTCGATGTGTTCAGCCGCATCGCGCGGGCGGAGTGGGACACCCTGCTGTTTTTCTACGGCGTGGTAATGTGTGTGGGCGGGCTGGGTTTCATGGGCTATCTGGCCATGCTGTCGGACCTGCTGTACAGCAACTGGAGCGCCACGGAGGCCAACGTCTTTATCGGACTGCTGTCGTCGGTGATCGACAACATTCCAGTGATGTTTGCCGTGCTCAACATGCAGCCCGAGATGTCGCAAGGCGACTGGTTGCTGGTGACGCTGACCGCCGGTGTGGGCGGCAGTCTGCTGTCCATCGGATCGGCGGCCGGTGTCGGCCTGATGGGGCAGGCACGCGGCGCCTATACCTTTCTTGGCCATCTGCGATGGACACCGGCGGTGGCGCTGGGTTACATCGCCAGCATCATGGTGCATCTGTGGCTGAACGCGGAGACCTTCAACAAATTCTGAAGCATCCGTGGCAGCGGCGTGCATGCGCGTGTGCAGGATGTTGCCAAAAATAATGGGCTGCACTCACATCAACCAGTCCGGTTTAAGCAACATCACAATACCCAGTGCCACCATGACCGAACCACTCAGCAGCTTCAACCAGCGCCCGGTTGTTTCCGTCATCTTGTTGCTGCCCAGCGCAATCACAGCAATGGCCACCATCAGGGCGTCATCTGCCATATAGGCCAGAATGTACAGCGCCAGATAGGCGTAGTGACCAGCCGTGCTGACGCCCTGCTGCGCCAGTACAGCGGTGTAGATAGCGGGCAGGCCGGCGGTGCACAGCAGCTCGACAAAATTCACCACCACCGCCAGCGCCGTCACTGCCAGCAAGGACGCCGACAGCGCATCGGCCTGCATCACCCGGCGCATGCGCGCATACAGACCGGGCTTGGCGGATTCGGGAATCGACAGGGAAATGCCTTTCTTGAACGCGATGAAATCCTTGACGTTCACTGCCCCCATCAACAACGCCAGCACCGCCAGACCGATGCGCAGCGCATTTGACATGCCCACCAGCAAAAATACGTTCAGCCACGCGGCCATGAAGGCGTAATACACCGCGCCACTCACCAGCACAAACGTACCGGCAACCAGTGCAATACGCGCGCGATCTTTCATCCGCACCAGTAGCGACAGCAGAAACAGCAGCACCCAGGTGGCACAGGGATTGAAACCATCCAGCAGGCCCAATGCCAGCGTGAACAGCGGCAGGCCCAGCTGCGACACATTGAGCGTGCCGAACAAGGCGGTTTCCACGGCCTGCACGGGCGCAGCATCCTGGTCGATGAATGCAACCAGCTCCGGTGCGCTTTTTTGTGGATCGCCGAAACCAACCCGTACACGGCCGTCAATGACAAAGGTTGGCACGCCCGGTGGCCAGAGTCCGTTGGCGCGGGAAATCCGCAGCAGCTCGGCACGCGCATCGGTGTCCTGATCCACGGCACGGTACACGATCTGAAGCTCGGGCCGCTGCAGCTGCAACTGCGCGAGAAATTCCTTGGCATCGGCGCAGTGGGGGCAACCGGTTCGGACAAAAACCGTGAGCGATTGTCCGTCGGTTTCATCAGCCAACGCACTGGCGCCAGGCAGCAGCAAACTCACCACCCAAAACAGTCCCAACAGCCAGATTCGCAATCTGTCTGCGCGCCCTGTCCAGCCGCACATTGCATTCACGTCCATCTTCATCTCCGCCGCTATTCCCTCGCTGAGCATAAGACAGCCCGCATCAGGGCCACCTTAATCCAGATCAGATTAACATTGGTTGTCGCCCCATAGACGACAGGCAAGGAGAAAACGATCCCGCTCAACGTCGACCGCGCGGGTTCGAGACAGAAAGCTCTTTGAGGGCTGAGAGGAAAAGCGCATCCATGCG
>JBMOPR010000301.1:0-2648 GCA_049323075.1 Pseudomonadota bacterium | reverse complement strand
AGGATCAGGCGCACACCATGAGCCGCATCGATCCGCTTACCGGCCTGCTCAACCGTCGCAGTATCCTGATCCAGCTGGGCCGCGAGCAGGAGCGCAGTGTGCAGCAGGATTCGACGATGGCGGTGGTGATGGTGGATCTGGATCATTTCAAGCAGATCAATGATACCTGGGGCCACGAGGCGGGCGATTATGTGCTGATCGCGGCGGCGGAAGTGCTGCAGAAAAACGTGCGCCAGAATGATCGCGTGGGCCGCTATGGCGGCGAGGAATTTCTGCTGGTTCTGCCGGGCGCGGATCTGGAAGGCGCGCGTCTGCTGGCGGAACGTTGCCGGCAGCAGCTGGAGACGCTGGAAGTGATGCTGTTTGATGGCCGGCGCCTGCGGGTATCCGCCAGCATGGGGCTGTGCTGCAATCAGCGGGAACGGACGCTGACGCCGGAAATGATGTTACGCCGTGCCGACAAGGCGCTCTATGTGGCGAAGGAAACGGGCCGCAATCGCGTGGTGGCCGTGGACGACTGAGCGCGACATTTTCCCGAAAATATTCGTTGCCCGCGCAAGTGCGGATTGGCTATGGTGGCGGCGCGGTTCAGCCCGCTTCCCGCATTCAAACAGCAAGGCGCCTGCATGTCGCACACATTTGATTTTCTGGTTTGCATTGGTCGGTTCCAGCCGTTTCACAACGGCCATCTCGCTGTGGTCGAAGCCGGGTTGCGGCAGGCACGGCAGCTGATTCTGCTGTGCGGTTCCGCCCACCAGCCGCGTTCCGTCCGCAATCCGTTCAGCTGGCAGGAACGCGAGGCGATGATGCGCAGTACCGTTGCGCCGGCGGATCAGGCCCGCCTGCTGGTCGCGCCGCTGGCGGATTCGCCTTACAGCGAGGATGCCTGGGTGCGTGATGTGCAGCGCGCGGTGCAGGATCTGGTTACTGCCCATCATCAGGATCGACAGCGCGCGCCGCGCATTGGTTTGATCGGCCATTGCCGGGCGCACTCGGCGTATTACCCGAACCGGTTTCCGCAGTGGGACGCGGTGGCGGTTGAGGATGTGGCCGGCGTGAATGCCACGGCCATTCGCCAGTCACTGCTAGGTCCGGATTTTTCGCCCGGTGCGGTGAATGCGTGGCTGCCGCCCGGTGTGCAGCAGTGGCTGGCGACCTTTGCTGCCGGCGCTGTCTGTCGTGATCTGCGCGAGGAGCAGGCATTCATCACCGCTTATCGCCAGGGCTGGGCGAGCGCGCCTTATGAGCCGAATTTCGTCACCGTGGACGCGGCGGTGGTGCAGTCGGGGCATATCCTGCTGATCGAGCGCGACCGGCGACCGGGCAGGGGCCTGCTGGCATTGCCAGGCGGCTTTGTCGATCCGGGGGAGCGCATTCTGGATGCCTGCCTGCGGGAACTGGTGGAGGAAACCTGCATCGGCGTGCCGTTACCGGTGTTGCGCGGCTGTATCAAACAATCTGCCGTGTTTGACGCGCCCCATCGCTCGGCCCGCTGTCGCACGATTACCCATGCCTTTCATATCGAGCTGGCGCCGGGCCGGAATTTGCCGTCAGTGTCTGGCAGTGATGACGCGCGCACGGCGCAGTGGGTGCCGCTGGGTGAGCTGGACCCGCAGCGCCTGTTCGAGGATCACTACTTTATTATTCAGGCGCTGCTGGGCTTGTAGCGGGCAGCAGGGTTAGCGGCTGGCAATCTGGTTGCCAGTGTTCTGGCCACCGGGGCAGCTGAGAAAGGCCGAGGATTGCAGCCATTTCTGGTCGGGGTAGTAGGCGAATACGTACTGGCCGTTCTTCAGCTGGTCGATCAGTTGCCGCGCCACAGCCGGACGTACGGCGGGGCAGCCCAGGCTGCGGCCGATGCGGCCCTGCTTGCGGATCAGCGCCGGGTTCACGTAGGGTGCACCGTGCATGACGATGGCGCGGTCGAAGGCGTTGTCATTCACGCCCGGTTCGATGCCTTCCATGCGCAGGGAGTAGCCGTGTTTGCCCTGGTAGGAATTCAGGGTGCGAAACAGGCCCAGACTCGACTGGTAACTGCCATTAGTATTGGAGAAGGTGCTGGCATAATTGGTGCCGGAGTTGCGGCCGTGGGCGACCAGTTCCTGCAGCAGCAGTCGCCGCTGTTTCAGATCGAATACCCACAGGCGGCGTTCAGTGGACGGCAGGGAATAGTCGATCACCGCCAGCCGTTTCGGCGCGGCCTGTCCGCCACTGGTGGCGCATTCCAGGGCTTCCACCGCAAGGCGGATGACCTCACGCTTGGCGGAAGGTGCTGCCCGCTCCAGATCCTGCAGCAGGCTGCCGGACGGGTTTTGGCCGGAAAAGGCCAGGCCGGGAATGATCAGGGCCAGGGCGGCCAGAAAACGGTACTGTTTTTTCATTGTTGTCATTGCCAAAGCCGCACTGTCATTGCTAAAAACCGGCGGGGCCCGGTATGCCGGTATCCCGCTTCTTGTTTGTCTGTCACATGTCTGGCTGTACTTGCCCGGCCGTATTAGGGAGTCTGAATTTGGCCACCATCCTGCAACGCCCGTTCCATCTGCTGGTCAGTCTGTTGCTGACCAGTCTGCTGCTGACTGCCTGCGCCACGCAACCCCCTGCCAAGGTGGAACCCACCCGGACTCCGGCTGCGTCGCTGCCGGACCAGA
>JBMOPR010000300.1:0-2658 GCA_049323075.1 Pseudomonadota bacterium | reverse complement strand
TGGGTTTGACTGATTATATGCCAGATTGCGTCAGGAAATTTCTGATGGGAATCATGCCGGGAGCGAAGGGTAACAGAGGGATTACGCCGGCAGACCCTGTGGCACTGCCGGCGGAAATGTCAGGGGGCCAGAGCCAGTTCCCGTTGCCGCTGGGAACGCTGGCACCGCACGATGAAACGTTCGATCAGTTGCAGCTGGGGTGGATTCAGGCCGTCGAACTGCCCGCCCACCAGGGTGATGTCATCGGTAAAGGAGCGCAGATGCAGACTGCGCACCCGCAGTTCGCACAGCATGCCCTGCTCGGTGCCCAGCCGCAGGAACAGGGGCACCACACTGTTTTCCGCCAGGGGATGATGGCCCTGCACCTCCAGCCGGATGCCCTTCGACGACAGGTCCAGCACCCGCGCCGGCAGGTTGCCGACACCGGCACTGCGCACCATGGCTTCCACCTGGGTGCGATCGTCCACCGCAAGGCGGTAATGGTTGCGGCGCTGCGCCGCATTGACGGAGGCAGGAATCTCCAGACTCAGGAGCGATTCATCGTGAACAAGAGCCTTGCCCCGCACCCTGGATTCAAACCTCGTGGACGCGGCCCCTTCGTTGCTGGACACCTGCACCCGGCGCCCGGCCATGGCCTCCAGCGGCAGCGGCAGCGGAAAGGGTTCGTCCAGCAACAGGCGCTGGCCACGCAGATCCACTTCCAGCAACAGCGTCTGGAACTCGCCTTCCACGCCGTCAATACGCATCCGCAGCAGGCGATGTTCACGTCGCAGGCGGAACAGGTGCAGCACATCCTGCGACACCCGTTGCTCGCCGGGCGTCCGCTGCATGCCACGTTCCTGCCACCAGCTTTTCAGTCTCAGCGAGATCCCCGCCATCCGCTCTTCTCCTTCCTCTCAAATGCGTTGCACGCCGCTGCTGCCAGCGATCCTTCCACACTCCCTAGCAAGCGCTTTGCCAAATAAATAGTGCCTTTATTTTCATAATGTTGGGTCGCCCCTGCAGAATCCTGCCCCGCCAGGGAGGCTTCCCCTTGCCGCTCCGGGAGGAGGACAATTGCCCACCGCCGCCGACTACCACGGCAATACACCCGATAACCGTGCGGAATTGTGTCGTGACTCCACCCGCAATCCGGTGCAGCGGCCCCTTGCGGCCGGCGTTCCTCGTCTACACTTACGGAATTAGGCAGGAGCAAGGCATGAGCGCTGAAGAAAAAACCGTCCGCTACCAGATCTTCTTCAAGGAATCGGAATTCATGTTCGATCATACCGTCGCGGTAGCCGACGACAAGTTCGAACATCCGGCTCCGGCAGGCGACATTCCCGAGTGGTGCAACCTGGCTTACAAGCAATGTCCGAATTGCCCGCTCAGCACCATCTGGCACAAGCACTGCCCGCTCGCGGTACGCCTGATTCCGTTCGTGAACCTGCCGGAATGCAATTCCTACGACGAAGTAAAAGTGGAAGTCACCATGGAAAACAAAACCGTGCTGGCAGACACCTCGGCGCAGGAAGCCTTCAGTTCCCTGCTGGGTCTGGTAATGGCCACCAGCGGCTGCCCGCACACGAGCTTCTTCAAACCCATGGCCTGGTATCACCAACCGTTCTCGACGCCGGACGAAACCATGTACCGGGTCTGCACCACCTATCTGTTCTCCACCTTCCTGCACAAAAAAGGGCGCCACCTGAATATTTCGTTCGACATGCTGAAAAACGTGTACAAGAACATTCACATGATCAATGTGCACATCGCCTCGCGTATCCACAGTTACTCGAAAACCGATTCCGCCGTGAACGCCATCGTGTTGCTGGATCTGATCACCAAGGATCTGCCCATTGCCGTTGACGAAGACCTGAACGAACTGAAAAAGCTGTTCGAAAGTCACAAGCATCTGTTCGGTTGACCGTACCGGACAGACTGCTCACGCCTCCCGTCTGACCCGTTCGCCGGTGTCGGTCGCGATCACACATTCCGTAACATTCTCAAACGAGACAATAACGAAGACCAAGCTGACGGCTACAGCTCCTCCACGTAATATGCAAACACAAATTCAGAAGCGCCGGCTATAACGTTTGCGGCGCAGGACGGGGCGCCCGCCCAATCGTCCAGGGGAAGCGGGATTCCATGAGGGGGAAGTGAGCAATGAGTCAGCATTTTGTAAAAACCGACATCCAGGTACGCTTCAATGATTTTGACGTACTGGGCCATCTGAACAACGCGACCTACAGCACTTATATCGAACTGGTCCGCGTGCATTTCTATCGCGACGTGCTGGGCATGGATCTGACCCAGATCACCGGCGTGGTATCCAATTTCAATATTGATTTCAAACGTCCCATCAAGTACGGCACACCCATCAGCGTTCTCAGCCGCGCCGAAACCGAATGCGGTCGTTTCGTCAACATGACCTTCCTGTTTGCCAACGCCAATGATGTCAACAAGGTCTACGCCCAGGCCACCCAGCGCATGGTGGCAGTGGACCCCCAGACCTCACAACTGAGCAACCTGCCCAAGCGCGTTCAGCGCGACATGGAATTGCTGATGAGCGGGGAACAGGCCCATCCGGCGGTGGTGATGCTGGGGGGCGGGGAAGCAAGCATGGGCAAAGTGGGCTGAACCGATAACCTGCCGGCAACTGACACTGACCAACACCTGAAT
>JBMOPR010000299.1:0-2669 GCA_049323075.1 Pseudomonadota bacterium | reverse complement strand
TTCCAGTCCGGGGTGTTCTTCGTCCTTGCGGATCTTGTCCAGGGCACGCATCAGCTTGCCGTGCTCCACGTCACTTTGGCCGGAGCGGATATAGTGCTCGATGGCGTGATAGAGATCCTCGTACATTTTCAGGCGGTAGTTGTGGTTTAACAAAGACTTAGCCACGAAATGCTCATCTTCGCCCTGTTCCCGCATGCGGCCGGCTTCCGCCAGGGCCATGGCTAATTCCTCTTTGCTGGGCTTGCCCATGATGAATCCTCGACATACCGAATCTGTTTCATATCAGTCTAGCCCTCCGCACCGGTTTTGCCCGCTTGCACAATCGCAACAGTCCCGCCCTTGACTAATCGGACGCAGACCATAAACTGGGCGCCTCGATGGTTCCTTCGCAGGATTAAAAGGGAACACGGTGACGCAAGCCTCCCCTTGCCGAGTCCGTGGCTGTTCCCGCAACTGTAAGCGAAGAGTGATTTTCAACGACGGCCACTGGGCAACCGGGAAGGCCGAAAATCGCGATGACGCGCTAGCCAGGAGACCTGCCATCACACGAATGCCCCGGCATTCGTGCTCGTCACCTACCAGTAACGGGTATTTATTGGTGCGGCTACCGTCATGGTGACGATATTGGCGCTGCCTGTGGGCGGCTTGATATCGGTTGTCGTTGCAGACCTGTCTATGAACCCTATGAAAACGGTGGCGTTGTTCGCTGTTGTCGCCTGCATGCCCTCGGCATTTGCTGCCAGTCAGCTGCCGGAAGTCGAAGTCGTCAGCGAAGCACCCGTGCATGCGGACAATATCGAACAGGTCGATCTGGAATCCTTTACCGGATTTGGCCGCCAGATCGACCGCGACCAGTTTCAGCAGCAGATGGCCACCGTCAGCGATGTGCTGGACCAGACCTCGGGCGTGCAGATTCGCCAGGTGGGTGGCCATGGTGGTTTTGCCACGGTTTCCATGCGCGGCACGGGCGGCAAGCAGGTCAATCTCTATCTGGACGGCCTGTTGCTCAACAGCGCGCAAACCGGCGGCGCCGATCTCAATCTGATTCCCACTGCGATCATCGACCGCATCGAAATCTATCCGGATTTCACGCCGGTGCAGTTGAGCAATTCCAATCTGGGCGGCGCCGTCAACATCGTATCCGTCAATCTGTTTGAGCCGCGCCGGGAAGCCAGCGTGACACAAGGTTCGTTTGGTGCCGAACAGTACAGCCTGGCGGTTGCAGACGCGCTGGCGGACTGGAATTTTTTTCTGGGCCTGAACAGCGAGGCCTCCGACAACGATTACGACATCGTCAATACTCGCGGCACCGTGAACAATCCGGATGACGATATCGAGGAAGCGCAGAACAACGCGGCCTACGACCAGCAGTCGGCATTGCTGAAAACCGGTACGCGCTGGGGACAGCATCAGTCGGTGGAAGCGCTGCTCAACTGGAGCCATGCCGACCGGGAAATTCCCGCCATCGACAACAACGCCGTCAACGATGCCGCGCTGGATTCGGACGACTGGCGCGGCCAGCTCAAATATAACGACCGCTATGGACCTGTCGCTGCATCCTGGCGTGTTTTCACCGGGCGCCGGCTGGATCTTTATGATGATCGCAACGGCACCGCCGGCATTGGCAATGAATATGTCGAAACGCGCGAGGAGCACTGGGGCGCTGCCGGCATTTTCGCCGTGGACTGGTGGCTCAATACCACCACACTCAATCTTGAATACCGTGACGAGAATATTGCCCAGGTTGACCGGGTGACGGATCTGACCGCGCTCGATAACCAGCGCACCCAGACCTTGCTCGGTCTGCAGGACGATCTGTTTCTGCTGGATGACACACTGCTGTTCAGTGTGGCGGTGCGGTCGCAAGCGTATCGTGACAAGGTCGAGCTCGATCCGCAGCAACTGCAGGTGTTTGACGGCGATGCGATCGCAGGCGGCTCCGATACGGAAACCGGCGCTTCCTTCGGTACGCAGTACCAGCTGACAGATGCGCTCAAGCTGAAAGCCAACCTTGCCACGCAGTCGCGTGTTCCCACCCTGCAGGAGCGCTTTGGCGTGCTGGGCGTGTCCGTGGGTAATCCCGAGTTGACTCCGGAAACCAGCGAAAACCGTGACATCGGCGCCATCTGGGAAAAGGACGGCCTGATGCTGCGTTATGTGTTTTATGCCAAGAATCTGGAAGACGCCATCGTCGTTGAAGTGAACGGACAGGGTATTGCCAAGGCGAAAAATGTGGCGGAGGCCGAAGTGAGCGGCCACGAAATGGAAGCGTCCTGGCAAGTGCATGAAAGGGCCGCACTCAACCTGGGTGCCACCCAGCTGGATTCCGAAAATCATTCCGCCATCAAGGCCGACAACGGCCAGCAGTTGCCGGGCATTTATCACAGCACCTTTAACGCGGGCGCCGATCTGAACTGGCGCCAATGGCTGCTGCGGATGCAGTACCAATACGAAGACGAGCTGTATTACGACTCGGCCAACAGTGTGTGGCCCGATGCCAAGGAAACGGTCAACGCACAATTGCGCTGGTCGCAGGAGCGCTGGAGTGTGCAGCTCGGCATCGACAATCTACTGGATGAGTCCTATCAGGATTATCACCGTTTTTACGGGCCTGGCAGAGCTTATTACCTCAATCTTGCAGCAAACTGGTAAATGGGGAAGTTATGAAA
>JBMOPR010000298.1:0-2681 GCA_049323075.1 Pseudomonadota bacterium | reverse complement strand
GCATTGTGATCAGTGACCGGCTGTATCTGTATTACGGTGCCTATGTGGTCGCGTCCACGCTGACGATGGCGTCGCTCAATGGTCATGGTTTTGCCTATCTGTGGCCGGAGCTGCCGGAGGTGAACGCGATTGCGTTGTCGGTGTTCCCCTGCCTCCTGATCTGTTTTGGCACTGCATTCGCCATGGAATTTCTGGACATGGTGCGGCTGCGTTTTCGCATGCGCTTCATTGGCTACGGTTTCATGGCGGTGGCGCTGTTCACGGCGGTGTGTGCCATTGTGCTGAAGCGGGATCTGTCGTTCTGGGCGGCGGTGGAAACGGTGGCATTTTCGGTGGCGTTGCTGGTGTTCGGCGCGCTGGCGGTGCGGAGGCAACATTATCTGGGCTGGTATTTCCTGATCGGCTGGTCGGTGTTTCTGTTTGGCGCCGGCATGTTCGCGCTGAATGTGCTGGGTGTGCTGCCTTTCAACGTGATCACCGTGCACAGCAAGGAAATCGGATCAGTATTTGAAATCATCATGCTGGCGCTGGGCATGTCGGCGATCTATCACCACGAGAAGGAAGAGCGCTACCGTATCGACGGCGCGATTGATCTGATGAAGCAGCGGTTGCAGCAGCGCGCCAGCTTCATCAGCAACAAGAGCGGGCTGATGAAAATTCCCCAGCTGGAGCATCACCTGCAGGACATTCGCGCGCTGGATCGCCGCATCCACCAGGAAATGGGGCGCATGCTGGTGATTGCGGTGACGGTGATTGACCGTTCCACCCGGCGGCCGGATCACATTGCCCAGAGCGATTGTCTGCGGGCGCTGTTCAACAGCCGGGTGACGGTGTTTCCGTTCAAGACCCTGCGCGAAGGCTTAAGTGGTGAGGTGACGCTACTGCTGTTTCCGCTGCACAACAAGTTCGAGGCGGAAGCCATCCTTGAGCGGGTGGAGCAGTGGAGCCATTCCCTGGGCGAGCAGTACGACCTGCATTTCGGCTATGCGATTTCCCATCTCACGGAAAAGTACGACGTCGATTACATCGAGGAATCGCTGCATTATCTGGAGGAAGCCATTCTGCAGCAGTCCATGTCCTATTCCATCGATGACACGCTGACTTTTGCCGGACGCCACTCTTAAGTTTGATTAAGTTTGACGTGGAGCCGGCTGATCCACTCTTCCTTCAATTCCAGCGCATGTGCTTGCTGAAACCCGAGCGCAGGAAACTCATCTGGTCTGCCAGGATGTTGCGGTTGGCCAGCGCCAGATATTCCATCTTGTTGGGTTTGAACGGCACTGCGATCAGCGGCATGTTGACTTCTTCCGGCGTGCAGTTGCCCTTGCGCTGATTGCAGCGGCGGCAGGCAGTCACCAGATTGGTCCAGGATTCCGAGCCGCCGCGGGAGCGGGGCTGGATGTGATCGCGGGTCAGCAGTTCCACCGGGAATTTGTCGCCGCAGTACATGCACAGGTTGCAGTCGCGCCGGAACAGCAGGCGGTTGCAGACGGCGGGAACATGGTGGTTGGCGTGCTTGATATCGCCGTCGGTGGCGATGATGGTTGGAATGGCCAGCTCGGAACGCAGGCCGAAACGGTTGGTACCGCCACGGATCGTGACAGCGCTTTCTCCCAGTGACCAGACGACAAGTCCTTTCACCAGCAGTGTGGCCGCTTCCTCCCGGCTGAGCCATTGCAACGGGAGTCCGGCCTTGTTGAGTCGGAGTATCCGAGTATGCGTCAGCATTTCCACACCCTTGTTTGGCATGTTACCTGCGTTGAACGCGTTCCGCTTGTGGCAACTGCGCGTTCAGTATTGCAGTCATTCAATATTGAACCAGAATATCCAGTTTTTCCAGGCGGTTACTCACAATAATGCGGGTCTGTGAACCGGTCGTGACCTGTTTGTGGCAGCGAAATGGCAGTCAGGGATGTCCTCCGCCGGTTTTACCCTGCTTTTACTCTCAAATGGTCGGGCTGGCCAGCGTGAGGCCTGCCAGCAGTTCAGGCAGGATCGCGCCGGACGGGCCCAGCAATTCCACGTCGGCCAGATGGCTGGCATCGCTCGACTGGGTGTTTACAAGAATGATCCTGGCGCCGCGTCGGCGGGACAGCTGGATCAGTCCGGCCGCCGGATAGACGCTGGCACTGGTGCCGATCACCAGCAGGCAGCCGCTGGTGGCACAGACCTGTTCTGCCGCCTGCCAGGCGTCCTGGGGCAGGGATTCGCCGAACCAGACCACCGCCGGCCGCAGAGAATCGCCGCAGCGGGGACAATCGCGCAGACCGGGTGGATGGGCCATGTCCACCGCTTCGCTATAGCCACAATCGCCGTGGCAGCGGTCCCGGGTGATGGTGCCGTGCAGATGGATAATCCGCTTTGGATCGCAGCCGGCCCGTTCCAGCAGGTCGTCGACGTTCTGGGTGATTTGCACCAGTTGTGTTTGCTGTGCCAGAGCATGGTGGCCCGCGTTGGGTTGCACCTGCACCAGGGTTTGCCGGCGCCAGTTGTACCAGTCGATGACGGTGGACGGGCTTTCCGCGAAGCCTTCCGGCGACGCCAGTTTCATGGGGTCGAAGCGGGACCAGAGTGCATGGGTTTCAGTGTCGCGAAACGTGGCGATACCGGATTCGGCGCTCAACCCGGCGCCGGAAAAACAGGTGACGGTGTCGGCGTCCTGCAGCAGGGTGCGGGCGGTG
>JBMOPR010000297.1:0-2688 GCA_049323075.1 Pseudomonadota bacterium | reverse complement strand
TTGCCGACGTCAATCACGTCCGGACCGATGGTTCCGGAGTAAATGGGCAGATCCAGCGTCTTTTGACCTAGGGTTAACTGAGCGGATTTCTCAGTCATAATGCTCTCCTGTGCTCGTTGGCAGACATTCAAAGCAATTTTTGCGCCTTGATCCCGTGATCGAACGGGTGGGTTATAAATCGCGGGGTGCCTGCGCGTCTGTTGAATTTGAGCCGAATCAGCCGGGCCAGGCAGCAGTTGCCGGGGCCAGCCGTAATCTGTGTCAGATGCTTTGGCTCAAGTGCTTGTTGTCCAAGCCAAAGTGGGGGCCAAAACTAATCACTCCCCGAATGTTTGTCAAATTATTTCAGGCTGCGGCGCCCAAATAGCGGTCATCAGACCCCTTATTTTCAAGCGTTTTCCCATTATAGTGCACGCCTGTGGCGCAGTGCCCGAAAATGGTCATAACTGCTTGTAATTCCACGCCAAGTGGTTATGAGCCGTTTGTATTTCGCTTTTGATGGGACTATACTTCCGCCCCGAATGAGAGGAGGGGATGATATTTAGGCAGTTCTGTTGGGCGCCTATATAGATGCCGCTTGTTCACCTGATACAGCTTCCTTCAACGCTCCGTCCGGAGCCTTTGTAAACTGGTTAATGCCGTGAAGAGTCAGCGACCTGTAAACCTGGATATTACTACCATTAAGTTTCCGTTGCCTGCCCTTGCGTCCATTACGCACCGGATTGCCGGGATTGCCATCTTTATTGGTATGGCTTTCCTGATCTGGGGCCTGGGTGCATCGCTTGAAAGCGAAGAGAGTTTCAATGCCCTCAAGGAGTGTCTGGGCGGCTTCATTCCCAAACTGATCCTGTGGCTGATTCTGGCCGGATTCATCTATCACTTCGTTGCTGGCCTTCGCCATCTGTTGATGGATCTGGGCTATTTCGAAACGCTGGAAGGGGCCAAGGTGATGGCCATCAGCGTACTGGTTGTTTCAGCGGTACTGATTGTTCTGGCGGGGGTATGGGTATGGTAACCAGCGTTACTAGTCTGGGAAAAAGCGGTCTTTATGACTGGGTGATCCAGCGTGCATCAGCCGTCGTGCTGGGTGTGTACTTCCTCTGCCTGATGGGCTTCCTGATTTCGACTCCAGACCTGACTTACACGCAGTGGCATGCCTTCATGAGCAGCACCTATATGCGTGTTTTCTCCCTGCTGGCCCTGCTTTCGATGGCGGCCCATGCGTGGGTTGGACTGTGGACGGTGTCCACTGACTATATTACCACCCGCCAGCTGGGTGCCATTGCAACCCCGTTGCGGATTGCGGTTCAGGCCGGGTTTGTGCTGGTGACGATCGTGTATGTGATCTGGGGCGCCCAGATTTTGTGGGGAATTTAAAACATGTCGAACATTCGTACCTTGACCTTTGATGCGGTGATCGTGGGTGGTGGCGGCGCCGGTATGCGGGCAGCTCTTCAGCTGGCCCAATCCGGACAGAAGACCGCGCTGATCTCCAAAGTGTTTCCTACCCGTTCCCACACCGTATCCGCCCAGGGCGGTATTACCTGCGCGATTGCCAGTGCCGATCCCAATGACGATTGGCGCTGGCACATGTACGACACCGTAAAGGGGTCTGACTATATCGGTGACCAGGACGCCATCGAATACATGTGCAGTGTCGGCCCCCAGGTGGTGTTCGAGCTGGAACACATGGGTCTGCCGTTCTCCCGAACCGATGAAGGCCGTATTTACCAGCGTCCGTTCGGCGGTCAGTCCAAGAATTACGGTGAAGGCGGTCAGGCAGCGCGTACCTGCGCGGCTGCGGACCGTACCGGTCACGCGCTGCTGCACACCCTGTATCAGCAGAACGTCCGTTTTAACACCAACTTCTATAACGAATGGTATGCCGCTGATCTGGTTACCAACCAGGATGGCGCGGTGACAGGCGTTGTTGCCATCAACATCGAAACCGGTGAATCGGTTTACTTCAAATCCAAAGCGACTGTGTTCGCTACTGGCGGAGCAGGGCGGATCTATTCGTCCACCACCAACGCTCTGATTAACTCGGGTGACGGCGTGGGCATGGCACTGCGTGCCGGTTTCCCGGTGCAGGACATCGAAATGTGGCAATTCCACCCGACCGGTATTGCCGGCGCGGGTGTTCTGGTCACCGAGGGTTGCCGCGGTGAAGGCGGTTACCTGGTGAACAAGGACGGCGAGCGTTTCATGGAGCGTTATGCTCCGAATGCGAAGGACCTTGCCGGTCGTGACGTAGTCGCGCGTTCCATGATGCAGGAAATCCTGGATGGCCGTGGTTGCGGTCCGGAAGGCGATCACGTTTACCTGAAGCTGGACCATCTGGGCGAGGAGGTGCTGCACAAGCGCCTGCCCGGTATCTGCGAACTGTCGATCACCTTTGCTCACGCCGACCCGGTGAAAGAGCCGATTCCGGTGGTGCCGACCTGCCATTACATGATGGGTGGCATTCCCACCAACATCAACGGCCAGGCGATTACCCAGGGTGCCGATGGCGTCGACAAGATCATTCCTGGCCTGTATGCCGTGGGCGAAGTGGCCTGCGTGTCCGTGCATGGTGCCAACCGTCTGGGCGGCAACTCGCTGCTGGATCTGGTGGTATTCGGACGAGCAGCGGGCATCTTCATTGAGAAGGCACTGAAGGAAGGCATTGAACACCGCGATTCCAGCGAG
>JBMOPR010000296.1:0-2690 GCA_049323075.1 Pseudomonadota bacterium | reverse complement strand
ATTCGCTCTTGGCCGTGCTGGCAGCCTGCGCCTTGTAGGCTTCACGCATCTTTTCCAGCAGCTGCGACTGCGCCTTGTATTTCTCCTTGCGTTCCTCGTTATAAAAACTGCCAAACGCCATCGACAGCAGCACGACTTCGATGGCGGAACCGATTTGCGCCGCATGTTCGGTGAAAAAATTGCTGGGCACCAGACCGGTATAGTTCAGCGCCAGGAAGACCAGGCCGGAAATGACGGTGATCCAGGCCAGCGTGTAGAACCGCGCCACATGGGCACCCTGGCGCCAGGCAAGTATGCCGGCTACCAGGTTCAATGCCATGGCCAGCAGCAGACCATACATGCCGATCTTTACCATGTACTTGTATTCCAGTGCGAAGCTTCCCAGCATCACCGCCAGCCCATAGCAGGCACCCATGGTCATCGCGTAGTAGTAGCGGGGGGTGTAGCGGCGGCTTTCGAGGAAATAAATCGAGAACAGCATGGCAAAGGTGATGGTGCCGCCGAGGAAAAATACGACAGACATCTGGTTCCAGGTGGTCCAGTTCGGCCATATGTACTGGAAGCCGAAACCCCGTGAGATGGCAAAGGCACTGCCCTGAAAAAAGATGTACAGGATGTACATCAGGTAAGCCCGGTTGCGCACCAGGAAAAACAGGAACAGGTTATAGAAAAACATTACCGCCATGGCGCCCACGTAAATGCCCTGGCCCAGCATGAACTGCTGGTCGGTCTTGATGAAACGCGCTTCTTCCCACAGGTACAGCGGCATCTTGATAGTGCCTTCCGATTCCAGGCGGATATAAATATCCAGTGCGGAATCCACCGGGATCATGACGGGGAAAACGAAATTGCGATGATCGATGGGGCGGTGGGAGTGGGGCAGCCGATCCCCTACGTGGTATGCCTTGATGATCTGGTTGTGATTGACATAGTAAACGTCGACGAAATCGTGCATCGGATAGTCGATATTCAGCAGCCACTCCGCCTTGCTTTCGTGTTCGTTCAGCACCTTCACCCGAAACCAGAAAACCTTGTTGGCGTAGCCAAAGCTGGGAACGGTTTCATTGCTGGTGAACCAGGCGTGGCGGGCGTCAGGTTTCAGCAGGTCGCTGATGCGCAACTGATGTGTTTCGTCCTGCAGGATTTCCAGGTGGGGTGAAAGGTTGTAAAAGCCTTCCCGATCATGGATGGCCACAGTGTCGGCCGTGACGGAACGGACCAGTAACAGGCCCAGCAGCAGGAACGCCAGCCGGCAGGCAGACCGCGATAGACGAAAAGGCTGAAGGACTGGATGGCGTTCCATGTTGGTGTTGTCTCACATCCCTTGAGTCGCTAAATAATGAGTGAATCGTGACCACGGCTTATTGCAGTGTAAAGGGCAACTCCTTCATTTTCAGCAACTGCGCTTTCATTTGTTCAAGTGCCGGCGGGTCGTAGGGGGTTGCGGCAGAGTGTCCCCAGACGGGGCCGGGCCACGCCGGATCGTCCGTATGGCGGCCGACAATGTGCACATGCATCTGCCGTACGATATTGCCCAGGGCCGCAATGTTGACTTTCTCGCAATGAAACTGTGTGTGAATGGCCGCGCCCAGCTGCACGCAGTGGCGGTGCAGGGTATTCTGGGCGGATTCGGGCAGGTCAAACCATTCACTGGCTCCGTCCTGCGTGGGCACGATGATAAACCAGGGATAGCGGCGGTCGTTCATCAACAACAGCAGCTCCTGATCGTTGCTGCCCAGCAGGAAGGTATCCCGTTGCAGACGTGAATCCAGCACAAAGGCCATCAGTGGACCGCTACCTGGGTCTGGCCGGTGGCGATGGTAATGAAATCTGTCAGAATCTTGCCGGTTTCCTTGAGAATGTAGTCCACCTCGATTTTATCCTTGCCGGTTGTTTCCGCCGCCAGATCCTCTTCCTCCTCATCCTGCACCTTCAGCTCACTTGCCGATTTCAGCAAGGGCTCGCCCAGGGCGCCGCGACGCTTGTTCTCGATGGAGAGGCGCTGCTGTTCCAGCTCGTGATTTTCTTTCTGGCGCTGCTCCCAGTTGAGGGAAACCAGGGTCTTCTGCCGGATGGCATCCATTGCGGTCACCTGATCCTGCACATACTGGAATTCCGGATCCTTCGCTGCACGCTGGTCATGCGCGGTGCGCAGATAGGTGAGTACCGTGTCGATGTCATGCTGCCTGCGATAGCGGGCCGGACGGATGTTGTCTGATGGCAATGCATGGGGCAGCGAGCTTTCGCCGATTTCATCATGGTTGATCAGGCTGGGATATTCGATGTCCGGAATGATGCCCTTGTGCTGATTGCTCTCGCCGGACACCCGGTAGAATTTCGCCATGGTGATCTTGAGCTGGCCGCGGTCCAGTTCCTGTAGCGACTGCACGGTGCCCTTGCCGAAAGTGCGCTCGCCCACGATCAGGCCGCGCTGGTAGTCCTGAATGGCACCGGCAAAAATTTCCGAGGCCGATGCGCTCAGGCGGTTCACCACCACTGCCAGCGGGCCGTTGTACAGCACCTGCGGATCCTGGTCCGCCATAACTTCCACGCTGCCATTGGAGCCGCGAATCTGCACGGTCGGGCCGGTTTCGATAAACAGTCCCAGCAGATTGTTCACTTCCTCCAGCGAACCGCCGCCGTTGTTGCGCAGGTCGATCACTAGGCCGTCGATCTTCTGCGTCTGCAGT
>JBMOPR010000295.1:0-2699 GCA_049323075.1 Pseudomonadota bacterium | reverse complement strand
CGCGATTTTTCCCATCGTGGGTACCACGCTGCCATCGCTGGAAGGTCGCCAGACCGAAGCGGACGAAGCCAAGTTTGCGTTCTGGGGCATTTTATTTGCCGACGATGTGCTGGAACGGGCCGGCCATCATCTGCTGCTGAACACCGTGCGCGATCTGCTGCTGTCCACCCTGACACTGATCAACAATATCGGCCAGGCCCAGGGCACCGACGCCAGCCATCCCATCAACAAGCAATACACCAGCACCTGGGCCACCGTCGGCGCCATGATCTGCACCATCATCTATCTGAAGAAGTGGTACAACAAGGCCGACTACAAATATCCGTTCAACGGTTTTCTGTGGACGTTTGCCAGCATGCTGGCGGGATTGGTCGGCGGATTGTCCGGCACACTCACCGCCAGCCTGTGGTCCATCGGTTTCGATGTGAAAAGTTTCTTCGTCGACATCGCGATGGAAACCATCAAACCGTTTTTCCTGCATTACGTGAACCTGTACAGCTGGATCGAGAACGACACCAAGGGCGGCACCTTCAACGGCAGCCGCCCCGCGTTTGCCGGCTATCCGGAAAAATCCGATTCGCCCTACCGGCTGCCGTGGGAAACCGGCGTCACCCGTGCCTGCGTGCAGGGCAACATGGGCATGTGGAGCCACTTCGATGCGTCGGACCAGATTTACGCAGTGGATTTTGGTTTCGACCAGGCGGAAGTCATCCACGCCGCCCGCAGCGGCACCGTGGTGGGTTTTCGCGACACGGTGCCCAACGACACCCACGACCAGGGCTGGAATTACATTGTCATCCGCCACGATCACGCCAGCGAAACCAACACGGTGCGGCAGAAACATGACAAGTACCACGACGGCACTGCGTATGTGACGTACGGCGTTTACGGCCACGGCCGCACCAACGGTGTCACCGAAGTATTTGCGGCACGGGGCATTGCCGCCGCCAGCATCCTCGGTACCGTGGTGGCACAAGGCGATCCCATTATGAAAGCAGGCAACACCGGCGAAAGCTTTCACAACCATCTGCACTTCCATGTGAAGAACAATGGCGAGGCGCTGGGCACCGCGGCGCCGGCGGGCAATCTCAATCCCAGCACACTCAGCAGTAATTCCATGCCCTTCGTGTTTCGCGATGTGGACGGCGACGGCGTGGTGAAATCCCTGACCTTTTACACGGCGAGCAACGTCTGACAAATTTTATGGAACTGCCTTTTTCCAGCACACCGCAAACACCACCCCCGCGTCGCCCGCAAATGGCGGTGAGTTTTGCCGCGCCGGCAGCGGCCAGTGGTGGCGGACTGATGGACACCGTGTCCAGCGTCGCGGCGGCGGTGGGCATCGACCTGTCCAGCGATGCGGTCGATCCCTGGCAGCGCAGCGTCACCACCATCGTCTGCGACAGCCACCTGGCACCGCGCGTGGATCAGGCGCACATTGTGCTGGCCTTTGACAGCCAGTCCCCCACCTTCAATCTCGGCGACAGCGGCAGCATCGAACTGGGTTACGCGGAGGATCAACTTTATTCCGTGTTCAGCGGCGCCATCATCAGCATCCAGTCCGCACTGGAACGGCAGGCCGCACTCACCATCGGCAACGGCGGCCAGCGCCTGTCGCAACTGCGCACCAACCAGAGTTTCGAACAGCAGAGCGCCGGCGATATCGTGCAGGCGCTGGCAGATCTGGCGGAAGTGGAAACCGGCACGGTGGAAGCCGGCGCGGACCTGCCGTTTTATGTGGTGGACGACGGCCGCAACCTGTACCAGCACATTGCCACGCTGGCGGAAAAAAGCGGCCTGCTCGCCTGCATCGATGGTGAGGGCAAATTGCAGTTCAGGGAAGCGCCCGGTTCCGCGCCGGAGCAAACCTTCCACTACGGCGTCGATATTCTGCAGTTACGTCTGCAGCGCAGCGAACCACCGCTGCAGCAACTGACTTTGATCGGCGCCGGTGCCGCTGGCAGCCAGGGCTCCGATGCCTGGAGCTGGCTGGTGAAAGATCCGCAGTCCATCAGCGCAACGGTGGGCGAAGGCGCCAGCGTCCGCCTGCAGGCCGATCCCAGCCTGCGCAGCAGCGACGCGGTGCAACAGGCGGCGGCAGGCAAACTGTTTTTCGCCAGACAGCGCGCGCTGAAAGTACGCTTGGTTGTACTGGGCGCGCCCAACATCCGCGCCGGCAGCAAAATCGAAATCGCCGACGCGCCGCAGCCGGAATGGAACGGCACTGCTGTCGTTGAATCCGTGCGTCACCAGTACAGCAAGCTGAAAGGCTTCACCAGCGACATCACCGCCTTGCTGGAAAGCGCCGACAACAGCATGGACAGCCTGCTGGCCGGCGCGCTGGGCGCACTGGGAGGATTGCTATGACCACCAGTCTGTACGACACCATCCGCAGCATCGTGCGCCAGGAATTGCGCCAGTTGCGGCTGGGCGAACTGGCGGTGGTGCAGGAGCAGCATCCGCACGAATCCGATTCCGACAAGGACAATTACAGCTGCACGGTGGTGCTGCGGGATTCGGCCATTGTGCTCAAACAGGTGCCGGTGGCCACCGGGCGTCTCGGTGTGGCGTCCATTCCCGACGTGGGCGATCTGGTGCTGGTGCAGTTTCTGAATGGCGACATCAACGCGCCCATCATCGTCGCCAGCCTGTACAACGATGAAGACCGCCCGCCGCTGAACAAAGACGGCGAGGTGATT
>JBMOPR010000294.1:0-2700 GCA_049323075.1 Pseudomonadota bacterium | reverse complement strand
TTCGATCGCTTCGGCCCGCTCGATCTTGGCCACCAGCAGCGCGTGGGTGCCGCATTCGTCCAGCAGTGTGCGCGCCAGCCGCATGTCGTCGGCATGTTTGGGAAAGGACACTGCCACATAATCGACGCCGATTTCTGCTGCACTGCGGATATCGATGCGGTCCTTGTCGGTGAGGGCCGGTGCCGACAGGCCGCCACCTTTCTTGTTGATGCCTTTGTGGTTGGACAGGGGGCCGCCCAGAATCACCCGCGTTTCCACCCGGGCGCCGTTGACGGCCAGCACCTCCAGTTCGATGCTGCCGTCATTCAGCAGCAGGATGTCGCCGCGCCGGCAATCCTGGGGCAGGGCCTTGTAGTCGATGCCCACGCATTGTTCGTCGCCCAGTTCGGTGCGGTTGGCGTCGAGAATGAAGCGGTCATCCTTGCGCAGCAGCACCTTGCCCTCGGTGAACTTGCCGATACGGATCTTCGGGCCTTGCAGGTCCGCCAGGATCGCAATGTTGAGATCGTGCCGTTCCGCCACTGCCCGCACCTGTTCGGCGCGGCGGGCCTGATCACTGCCGGCACCGTGGGAAAAATTCAGCCGCACCACATTCACACCGGACAGCAGCAGGCGTTCAAGGACAGCGGGATCATCGGTGGCGGGGCCGAGGGTGGCAACGATTTTGGTGCGGCGCATGGCAGACTCCGTAACAGCGGCGGCAGGCGGGGGCTTGGACAAATTCACCAGCAAGGCTAGTGGCTTTGTGCCGTTGCCGCAACCGGTGCAACCGTTGTGGAGTGGATGAAGTTGTAACGGAATGCAGGCGTGCGTTACAGGCTCATGACCCGCACCGGCTTGACGTTGGTTTCCACCTGAGCGCACTCGGTCAGCGCAGCGGGGGATTGGATCGCCACCAGTCGTCCCCGCAGCCGGATCACGCCCAACTGCTGCATGCGCGACAGAATGCGGCTGACGGTTTCCACGCTCAGACCCAGGTAGTTGGCGGTGTCATAGCGCGTCATCGGCAACTGGATGGGGCGGGTGAGCGGATGGTCGTGGTTGACGCGGCCGATGAAGTTGAGCAGCAGATAGGCCACGCGAGCTTCGGCGCTGCGCTTGCCCAGGAACTGCAGCAGTTTCTGTTCCTGCAGGATCTGGCGGCTGGCCAGCTGGTAGGCGTAGTGCTGCAGGCTGGGTATGCGACGGCACAGCTGCTCCAGGCGTTCGAAGGGAATCTCGCACACCTGGGTGCGCTCCAGCGCCTTGGCGGAGTTGGTGTGCTTCATGATGTTGAGACCATCGAAACCGAAACAGTCACCGGTGGTGAGAAAGCCGGTCACCTGTTCGTCGCCATCCTCGGTCAGGCAGTACGTCTTGATGGTGCCCTGCAGAATCATGTAGATGGAGCGGAACGGGTCCGCCGCCATGTACAGGTGCTCGCCCCGGCGCAACGGTCGGCTGCGATGAATGATGTGGTCGAACTGCTCCAGGTCGGTCAGGTTCAGGCTGGAGGGCACGCAGCGGGATTGCAGTGGGCAGGTATGACAGTGATGAGCGGAAGGGAAGTTGTGCAGGCCAGCGTTAGGCAAAGTTTCCATGGTGTGCACCTAATGATCAAGAGCGATCGCAACGGACATCCTGTAGTTAAGGAAGCCTAGCAGTGCAATGTGATATTTCCAGTGAACCTCTTACTCCGGTTCAGTGGACACCGGCGCACGGGGCGCCATCTCGATCGGGCACACTGGCCGTATCTGGGCGAAGTTCTTCAGAAAGTGTTTCTGCACCCGCTTTATGTCCACCATTCCCATGCCATTGGAAAATCCGAACCACACATACAGGCCGTTCAGATCGCGGAACATGGCGGGCAGGTATTTCGGCGGCTCAATCATGCCTTCCAGGTAGCGTTCATACAGCACGGGTATATCGTCCAGGGTGATCTTGCCCACGAACAGCATGGGGATCAGTTCCGGCAGACCGGCGGCGATGGCGCTGCGCATGAAATTCACGTTCTCGACGAAGCCCTTCACATAGGCCAGATCCTTGGTGAAGGCCGCACCGCCATCACACAGGCCGCCGCGGAACACGCGCTGGGTCAGCGTGAAGGCATCGGGCTCGGACACGCCGCGATCCGCCAGGTGGCGGAATACCTGAATGAAGTCCGCGCCTTCCTCCGCCAGGTGAATGGCGGCAACCCGGTCGCTGACGCGGCGGGCGCGGTGGGGAAAACTGCTGAAGGTGAGGGTTTCCATCAGCAGTGCCAGCCCTTCCTGGATGGCGGCAATGCGTGGCGAACCGACACTGAGCCAGCTGGCATACGGCTGGCGCCGGCCGTTGAGCGTGGTGCCCACATGCACCCAGCCCTCGTGCACTTCCAGCACCTGCAGATCCCGCTCGGAAAACATCGAGCGGGCATTCATCTTGATGCTGTCGCCACCGGCGGCGGCGTCCGACACGATACCGTCCGACAGCTTCACCTGCAGTTCGCCATCGGGAAAATAGCTGGCCAGGCGATGGCGCAGAATCCGCACCGCGGCCTCGGCGTCATATTTCTTCGGCTGCGAAAAGGCGATGTGCTGCGCGGCCGGGTGCGAGAAGATCGAGCACAGCTGCTCGCCCACTTCCCGCAGGGTGCGCTTGTCGCCGGACAGGTGATCGTGGGCCGAGCCGTACAGATCCTTGCTGAAACCGCCAAAAGCGGGGGTGCCCCGCGCCCGCAGC
>JBMOPR010000293.1:0-2704 GCA_049323075.1 Pseudomonadota bacterium | reverse complement strand
TGCCCGCCAATTTCCTGCCGATCATGACCTTCAACATGCTGGGCCTGAACAATGCCGACACCATGGTCAAGGGTGCCACCCAGCTGTTCCGGCAGGGTTACTGGTGGATGGCGGCGCTGGTGTTTTTCTGCAGCATCCTGGCGCCGCTGCTGGAATTCATCCTGATCACCGGCATCTGCCTGCTGGTGAAACTCAACCGTTACAACAATGCGCTGGTGTTCATGCTGAAGATCCAGAGTCGCGTCAACCGCTGGGGCATGCTGGAAGTGTTCATGCTGGGCATCCTGGTGGCCTACATCAAGATGATCGACCTGGGGGAAATCCAGCTCGGCATGGGCATGGTCTGTTTCACCGGCCTGCTCGCCGTTACCACGCTGAACGCCGTTCTGTTCGATACCCATCCCATCTGGGAAAAAGTGGGGCAGGCCCGTGCGCGCCTTTCCGACCGCTAGATCCCGCCACCTGGTACTGTGCCGCGACTGCCATCTGGTGGTACAGCTGGCGCCGCAGCTGCAGCAGGGCCAGTCCTGCTGCCCCCGCTGCGGCAGCGTGCTGCACGCGCGCATGCCCAACAGCATCGCCCGCACCTGGGCGCTGGTGATCACCGCCTGGATTTTCATCCTGCCGGCCAACCTGTATCCGGTGATGACGGTGATCTATTTTGGCGAAGGCGAGCCGGATACCATCCTGTCTGGTGTGGTGCATCTGGCGCAGGCGGGCATGATTCCGATTGCCATTCTGGTGTTTGTCGCCAGCATCGTGGTGCCGGTACTGAAACTGGTGGGCATCATGGTGCTGCTGCTCACGGTGCAGTTCAAATGGCAGCTCAACAAGCGCCAGTGCACGGTGCTTTACCGCGTCATCGAAGTGATCGGCGCCTGGTCCATGCTCGACCTGTTCATGATTTCCATTCTGGTGACGCTGGTGGATCTGGGGGCCGTCGCCACCATCACCGCCGGTACCGGCGCCACGGCCTTCGCCACCGTGGTGGTGCTCACCATGTTCGCCGCCATGAGTTTCGATCCCCGTCTGATCTGGGATCTGGAAGACGGCCTGCCGGAACCGCCGGCATTGCATACCCAACCGAATTTGCCACAGGAACCACCCCATGTCTGACGAACCGTTGCAGGAAGCGCTGGTCAAGCCTTCGAAAAGCCTGTCGATCATCTGGCTGCTGCCGCTGATTGCGGCCGCCATCGGCGCCTGGTTGCTGATCAAGTCCGTGAAAGAGGCGCCGGTGGAAATCACTATCAATTTCCCCAGTGGCACCGGCATTGAAGTGGGCAAGACCAAGGTCATTCACGAGGGCATCACCGCCGGCGTGGTGAGCGACGTGCGCCTCGACCAGAGCGACATGACCGGCGTCATCGCCACCCTCGACATGGACCGCCGTGTCGAACCGCTGCTGCGCACCACCACACAGTTCTGGCTGGTGAAACCGGAGATCAGCCTGAGTGGTGTCACCGGACTGGAAACCATCGTCACCGGCAATTACATCGGCGTGAAAATCGGCCTGGACGGCGAACGCACCCGCCATTTCGACGCACTGGAAAAACCGCCGGTGCTGGACAGCAAGGTGCCGGGCCTGCACCTGAAACTGCTGGCGAAGGATCTGGGCTCGATCTACACGGGCGCGCCGGTGATGTTCAAGAAAATCGTGGTGGGCGACGTGCAGGAATACGAACTGGATGCCGCCAATGACCGCGTTGTCATCAGCGTGCATATCCGCCCGCCCTACGACCAGCTGGTGACGGAGAAAACCCGCTTCTGGAACGCCAGCGGTTTCCGCGTGAAAGCGGGTCTCGACGGTGTCGACATGCGCATGGATTCGCTGCTGTCGCTGGTGAAGGGCGGCATCACCTTCGATGTCACCGATCCCGCCAGGGAGACCCCTGCCAAAAATGGCGACGAATTCCGTCTGTATCGGGATTACGGCAGTGCCCAGCGCGGCGTGCGTGCCACCATCCGCTTCGCCTCGGCCGAAAAGCCGGCGGAGAAAGGCACCAAGATCATGTACAAGGGATTCGAGGCGGGCGAAGTGAAATCCCTCAAGCTCAGCGACGACCACAAGACCATCGAAGCCACCGTGAGCCTGCCGCCGGAAATGGAGGAGCACCTCAACACCGGTGCCCGCTTCTGGGTGGTGAAGCCGCAGATCTCGCTGTCTGGCGTGTCCGGTCTCGATACGCTGCTCAAGGGCAACTACATCGAAATGGACATCGGCGAAGGCTCCCCCACCCGGGTATTCGACGCCCTGAAAAAACCGCCGTTGCCGGACGACAGCAAACCGGGCCTGCGCCTGCGGCTGCGCACGGATGAGCTGGGCTCCCTGAGCCGGGGTTCCCCCGTGCTGTACCGCAAGATCCAGGTGGGCAGTGTGCAGGGCTTCAGCCTGGCGGCGAAAAACGATGCGGTGCTGGTGGACCTGCTGATCGAGCCGGAATATATCGGCCTGGTGAACAGCAACACCCGCTTCTGGAACGCCAGCGGGGTCAGCCTGTCGGGTAACCTGAGCAAGGTCACACTGCGCACGGAATCCGTCGCCAGCATCCTGCAGGGCGGTGTCGCCTTCTACAATCCGCCGCCGGGCACTGGCGTGCCGGCCAGCAAGGGCGCGATCTTTCCGTTGTATCCGGATTATGAGGCGGCGCAGGAACAGGGCACTCTGATCGACCTCTTCATGACCAGTGCCGACGGCATCGAA
>JBMOPR010000292.1:0-2712 GCA_049323075.1 Pseudomonadota bacterium | reverse complement strand
GGTCGCCTTCGGTAATGAATTCGATCCACATGAAGAAAGTAGTCCACACCGTTTGCGGACAGGTGTAGCCGCACCAGACGCGGCCGGCCAGCACGGTGAAAAAGAACAGCGCAAACGCTGCTATGATCAGCAGCCAGGACAGGTAGAGAAAATCCTGCGGCCAGAAGGTAAACCACAGAATATAGAATTTGCGTTCAGGCAGATCGAACAGAATGCCCTGGCGCCCATCCCAGGTGAACCAGGGCAGAATGAAATAGAGGCCGAGTGTGACCCAGATGGTCGCAATGCGCAGCGTCTGGAAAAAACCGGAGATGTGGCGTTGGTAAATATGCTCGCGTTTCTTGTAGAGATCGCCACTGTTGCGGTCACCGGGATTGATTTCCTTGACCGCGATCTTGCCGGAATTTGCCATACGTCACCTGCTTTCAGACGGGTTGAATCAGGGTGTAAGAAACTGCTGGCGGAAAAAAGGCGCGCCCGGTCACCCGGGGCGCGCCCATTGTAGGCAATATCAATTGCTCAGGCTATAAACGTAGGCGGCCAGAACGTGTATTTTCTGTTCGCCCAACGTGTCCTTGAAGGCGGGCATCTTGCCCTGACGGCCGTTGGTGATGGTGTCGATCACCGCTGTTTCAGTGCCGCCGTACAGCCAGATGTTGTCGGTCAGGTTGGCGGAGCCCAGCATCTGGTTGCCCTTGCCATCCGGACCATGACAGGCTGCGCACATCATGTCGAACTTGGCCTTGCCGGCAGTGGCATCACCAGAACCTTGCCGCCCGCTCAGGCTCAACACGTAAGACGCCACATCCTTGATGCCCTGCTCGCCACCCAGGGCAGCGCCGAGTGCAGGCATCATGGCATTGCGACCGCCGGTAACGGTTTCCACGATTTTTTCCGGCGTACCGCCGTACAGCCAGTCAGCATCGGTCAGGTTCGGGTAGCCGGTGTTGCCGCGGGCATCCGAACCGTGGCACAGGGCGCAGTTGTTGCCAAACAGGCGCTGGCCAATCTTCACCGCTTCCGGGTTCTTGGCCAGTTCTGCCACCGGCACGCTCGCGTATTCGGCGAAGATGCGGTCATAGCGGTTGTTGGCTTTCTCCACCTCGGTGCCCCACTGGCCGTGGGAGGTCCAGCCCAGCATGCCTTTCGCGTCGCCCCATCCGGGATACAGCGTCAAGTAGATGAATGCGAATGCAATCGTGAAATAGAACAGATTCAGCCACCAGTGGGGCAGCGGATTGTTCAGTTCTTCGATGCCGTCGAAGGAATGGCCCATGGATTCGCCTTCGGCGATGTGATCTTCCGGGCGTTTGCGGGTCCACCAGAGCAGCCACAGGCAGCCCAGCAGGTTGATCAGGACAATGGTGATGATCCAGCCATTGACCCAGCCTTGCGTAAAATCGATACCAGTCATTGTTTAGTCTCCATGCCCTTGTCGGACTTACGGGAATTCATGTCGTGCGCATCATCGGCAAAGGGCAGGTTGGCTGCCTCGTCGAAGCTTTTCTTGCTGCGGACCCCGAAGATCCACCAGCACACTCCGATAAAGGCGCCAAATGCCAGAACCGTTGCGATGCCGCGCCATGTATTGATATCCATCGGGTTTACCTCTTGAAGCTGAGGATGGTTCCCAATCCCTGCAAGTACGCCACTACGGCATCAATCTCCCGTTTGCCTTCCACTGCTGCCTTGGCACCGGCGATATCCGCGTCGGTGTAGGGCACGCCCACTGCACGCAGCGCTTCCATTTTCGCGCCGGTGACATCGCCACTCAGGGTGTTGTCGAACAGCCAGGGGAACGAGGGCATATTGGATTCCGGCACCACGTCGCGCGGGTTGTACAGGTGGTCCATATGCCACTTGTCGCTGTAGCGGCCGCCCACGCGGGCCAGATCAGGACCGGTGCGCTTGGAACCCCACAGGAACGGGTGTTCCCAGACGTGCTCACCCGCCACGGAGTAGTGGCCATAGCGCTCGGTTTCGGCGCGGAACGGACGGATCATCTGGGAATGGCAGGTATTGCAGCCTTCCCGGATATAGATGTCACGGCCTTCCAGTTGCAGCGCGGTCCAGGGCTTCATGCCTTCAAGGGGCTCGCTGGTCTGCTTCTGGAAGAACAGGGGCACGATTTCCACCAGACCACCGAAGCTCACGGCCACCAGGGTCAGGATGATCATCAGGCCAACGTTCTTTTCGACTATCTCATGCGTCTTTGCCATGGTCAGAACTCCTTACGCTGGCTGCGCCGCAGTGTGGGTGGAAGTGGCCGGGGTAGTCATGGTCTTGAAGACGTTGTAGGCCATCAGGAACATGCCGGTGAGGAACACCAGGCCGCCTGCTGCACGCACGATGTAGTACGGATAGGTGGCTTTCAGCGCTTCCACGAAGGTGTAGGTCAGGCTGCCGTCTTCCGGGTTCACCGCGCGCCACATCAGGCCCTGGGAGATACCCGCCACCCACATGGAGGCGATGTACAGCACGGTGCCGATGGTGGCCAGCCAGAAGTGGGTGTTGACCAGGCTGACGCTGTGCATGGTCTTCTTGTCGTAGAGCCAGGGCGTCAGCGCATAAATGGAGCCGATGGAGATCATGGCCACCCAGCCCAGCGCGCCGGAGTGCACGTGGCCGATGGTCCAGTCGGTATAGTGGGACAGTGCGTTCACGGTCTTGATGGACATCATCGGACCCTCGAACGTTGACATGCCATAGAAG